>JACCVN010000477.1 GCA_013698165.1 Parachlamydiaceae bacterium
AGTTTCGAGCGACCGACGAAGTTCTTTCGCATCAGTTTGAGTCTTCAAATCTTTCCAACTCGGAATGATTTTTCTAAGGCAACGCTTCTTCGGGAAATAAGTTCGGATGAATCCAAAACCTCCTCGAAATCGTCCACATTCTCAAATTGTTTAATTGCTTCTTCTTTATCGAAAAAATATCGGTAATAATTTATTAAAGGCACGTCAATAATTTCAGGACATATTTCTTTTTCGCGTGGACTTTTGCTCGTGAGATATAGAAGAAAAAAGCGAATGATCTCATCATTATTTCCCTTTTCAAGAAGCTCCTTTGGCACTTTATCGGAATTAAACAACCCCAAACGGTTCTTAGCCCAGTCGCTTCTTTTTTGATCTAATGTTTGAAAAAATTTATAGCGCGCTTCGATGGTTGATTGTTTAACCGTAACATTTACTCTTTCATACTCGCCACTTCCCAGTCTGTTTGCCATATTAACTCCTGATTTTGGATCGTTAAATCAACTTTGCAACAACGTATCACAACTAAGACAAACTTATCAAAACTTTTCTGTCTTGTATGAAAAACAAAGATTTCATACAATTATTTCGCACCAACTTACCTATTCAGTAAAAATATGATTCTCAACGAAAATCAAACAAGAAAAGAATCATACCCACCACATAAAAGAGATGACGATTATACGGTGCGCGTTCCAAAATGCATTGCTTTGCATTATATGTCGCTTTGTGCCGCAACATTGGCAAATGAAGAACACGCAGATTTATTTGCGGACAAAGAAGTTTACACTGAAACGGCAATGTTCGATAAAGATGCAAGAGCCAGAATTACTACTTCTATTATCGAAGCATACATTCCTGAAAATCTAGCTTCAATTGAAATAGCCCAAATAAGGGATTTAAGAGAAGAATTATCTGAACAAAGGCTCAAATTTCAAGGCGCGGTCAATTCATTGTGCGATGAGTTTGCAAAAGTTACCTCAGAAGAGAAACTTCAATTAAAACAAAAAGAAATTGTTGGAATCGCACAGGAGCGAATTGAACTTATAAAAGACACATATAAACGAGCCAAACTAAATGCTGTTTTAGGAAGCTTTGGAATTTAAGCGCTTCCCGGCATTCTTAACTATTTAGCATCAATGTTAGGAATAGGTATTTTTGAGCCTGCTACATTTGTTGCGGGTACAAGTTTAGCAGGTACAGCTTTCTTAAGGCTGAAAGAAGGAGCAGAGAACGAGATGAAATCAAACTCTTGGTCTTATATTTTTCAGGTTGAAATGAGTATAAAAAGCTAAATTTAAACATTTTTAATTTTAATCAAAACGAGTGAAAAATTATGACTTTTGAAATTATCAAAGCAATCTTTGATGTTGCAAAAAACCTGTTGGGAATGAAAACGGAATTGGAAAAAGCCAATCGGGAAAAACGCGATAGGGTTTCAGCTTATTTTGCAGACATCGGCAAACTTATCGAGGAAGTTAGTGCAAGCCTCAAGTTAAAACAATATCCGCACGGTTCGTGCGCCCAGCTCGAAGATTTGGCAAACTTAATGCCGAAAACCTTAAAAGGATTATTGCCGGAAGAAACGATTCTGGAAAACTATCAAAAACTTTACGAAGTCCGTAAAATCGAGATCTTATTCGGGCAAATCTCTCACCTCAAAGAAAGCGAAATTCCCGGCAAGCTCACACAACTTGACGAAGCCGCCGGAAAATTCAAAGCCCTCGCCACGCATCTCAAGGTTTCATCAAAAGATGAATAATTTACCCAATTACAGTTTTATAGCTTGGTAGAAAAATATGTCATTAGGGTTAGTCCGTGCCGGAAGTTACGGCGAACACGAAAAACAATTTTTTGAGAAAAATCGGATTTATCTGACTTGGGAGGGTCTGGAAAATTATGACCTTTCAAAAGTAAAGGAATATGAAGAGATAAAACCAATTTTACGCGAAGCTTTTCGCGACGATGTTGAAGGCAAAATTCGCAATAATGCCGGACAGATTTGGGCTTTTATTTTGGGAGTGCAAATCGGTGATTGGATTGCTGTGCCGTTAAAAAACAAACCAGCTATTGCTATCGGTGAAGTCAAAAGCGAACTGCATTATGACAATTGGCAGAGCAACCGGGAAAATAGCCGGATGTGAAAGGTCGGAGTAAGGAGAAAAGCAGCATTCCTGTCCACTAAAAACACACGCTCACACAAATTTGCGCGTGGGAGCGCGTGGATAGTTTTTCCAGCCTAAATTTTGAAACACCGCGTTATTTCTAACCCGTAAGTGTTCTAGGTTTAGGACTCTAATTGTTCTAGGTCTGGGACTCTCAGGCATAGGTCTAGACCTAAGTTTTCGAGGTCTGGGAATCTTCCTCTAATTTCTGAAAGTTTAACGCTAACTCCTAAGAAGTTAGCCATCAATTCCCGAAAGTTTGAATCTAATTTCTACTTAAAAATTTTTGAATAAGAAATAAAAAAAAGGTATGTGTTTTTTTTGCCACATACCTTTTATCCTAAGTCAATGAAAATATTTGCTGTCGCAAAAATCTTCAGGTCTAACCGCGCCGTCAAAATCTACCGGAGCGGGATTATCAATTCGAGTCCTTATCCTCCACAGGTGCAGCCGGAAGAGTAATTGGACATTGCACGCGAATATTAGCGGCGTGGAACAGACTTGCTGCCCGTAATGTGAAATCAATCGGCATAGTTGGATCAATTATTGTGAAGTTTACTACTACCGGAGTGAACACGCCAGCCACGGATGTAAACGGGAGGACGGGAGAAGTAATCGTCACATTGCTCCCACCTGACAGCAACGTGAGACTTCGCAACCCAGTTCCTAGTGGCATACCAGGAGTCCCAACATGATCAATAC
>JACCVN010000462.1 GCA_013698165.1 Parachlamydiaceae bacterium
ACGTAGGCTGCTGCGTCTCGCAGCAGGTGGAATAAGCTTTAAGCAGACCTACACCTTATCTTTAAAAACGCGCATTTTCCTGCATGGCTTTTCTTTTGCTAATCGTGCTTAAACTGCAGTTTTTAGACAATTCCTTCATGTGGATAGGATTTATTGTGTATAGTCGATACAATAATTAACTCAAGTTTGTGATTTTATCCAAGAAGTAATTAATAGCCTGCTACTACAACCATAAAATCCGACTAAAAACAATAAAAGTGACAAATTGACTTTAATTTATATTTAAAATTAAAATTATATTATAGACATCCAGTTTTTGTTCACTTTGATTGGTAAAAAGGAGGTTTTATGCGACCGTTATCTGAAAGATTTTTCAATCTGATTGATAATGCCATATCGAACCATTCTGCATCCAAAACGATGAAAAAAGATAATAAGATGAAAGAAAAGGAGATGTATGGGGTACCTCCGCTATCAGAAAGGATTTCCAATTCCACCAAAGAAGCTCTTAGCAAAAATTCTGAACCTGAAAAGAAGAATAAAAATAAGATGAAAACCCAAAGTAACAAAGACACTAGTTTAAATAAATTAGGTTCGGAGACCATTAAAACAAAAATGGAAGTCAATAAAAGTACAGGAAAAGGAAAAGTTGAAGAGTTTAGTGAAAGCAAGCATGCACTGAAAGAGACGAATTTTGCATATAAATCCAAAGCACATTCTGCAATGGAAGAAAAAGAGAGCTTAGTAAAAATCAAAGGCAGCCTTGAAGATGATTTGCGCAAGCAACTTGATAAGGAACCTAACAAACAAAATAACTTTGAAATTAAAGATATTAAAGGGACTCTCGAAAGAGTTGAAAAACAGATTACTGAATTGGATAAAAAAATCGATTTATCCAAACCGGTTTTGTTGAGCCAAATTGAAGATCTCGGTTTTAAAGAAAATGATTTAAATTATGATTTAGAAGGTGCAAAACAACGTTTAGAATTTTATTCAAACAAATCACAGGCATCTGGTAACAGCAAACCGAATATTTTGTCGAAGGTTAAAGAAACAAAAAAAGAAATCAGCTCAATGGAAAATGAACTCAAAAAAGTTAAAATATCAATGGCAGAAGCTAAAGAAAACCTAAAACTATTTGAAGGTGATACTTAAGAAAAAAAACCGTAAGTTTTAAAGCCCAGATTTGGATATTATAACATCAAATAAGATCTCCCCACTCAAGTTTACGAGCCTTTTTGTAAAGGTCGCCATCGCGACGCGAAATGACCTTTTTTTCCAGGGTGCCATCTATTGAGCACAGAGTCATCTCCAAGTGTCCTGAATGCTTTTGTGGATGGCGCAGGATGCGCCCCCGTGTAGCCTGTAAAGCAACTTGAGGCATCTGTTTGACGGCCACAATATATGAATATTTTTCATCCTCATGGCCTAAAGCCGCACTTTTTAATTGTCGGTGAAGACTAGTCCTCGAAAGCCTTTTGCTAAAGTGGCACCAATCGCTGCCGGACATCGGACATACCTTTTCATGTGGACAGGGTGCCAGAATATTTGCTTTAGCCTCAATTAACCAGCTTCGCCAGTCAAGGATCCGTTTAAAACCTGCCGGTGTTCCAGGTTCAATAAGGACCAGGGCTTTTCCGGCTGATTGCCATGCTTGCGCCAGCAGCTTTAGTTGCATTTCGCTTGAGAGCTCTCCAAGAGCGTATGAAGCAATCACAATATCCGCTGAAGGACAATTGACCAATTGACAAAGGTCCTGATGCTTCCATTCAGCATCTTTAAGAATCTGCTCTTCAGCAGATGATCCCAAACGCTTGCCTAAATCAATTAGCTGCGCATCACCCTCTAAAGCTGTCAGTTTCTCAAGGCTCGTGAACGTCTCTACTGCAGCCCAAAGAGCTGTCCCGGGACCGCTGCCCAAATCAACCAGTGTTTTTGGGTCAATTTCAGGATACAAATTCTGAATTTCAGCAAGTACTCCGCAGATAACGGCATAAGTTGCAGGCATGCGGCAGGCAATGTAGGCGCTGCGGTCAATATTTGAAGCCATATAGTGACGTTGAGCCCGCGGCTCACGATAACGTTTGGAAAGTCCATCGACCGCATCAGCCAACATATTTTGGCTCATGCCAGATAGCTCACTGTCTATAGCTCTTTGTAAATTCGTTGGCAATGTCATTGGTGTTTAATCGTATTCTGAAGGGTTAGTTTTGGTGACTTTAAAATCAAGCAGCGATTTAGAGTCTTCGGACTCCAGCCCGCTGAATGCGGCCTGAAATTGTTTTGAGGCATCAGCCGGCGGCGTATCCTGCATAACAGCTCTATATAATGCCATGCGCTTATTTATCACTTCATCAGCAGCTTGAGAGCTACCAAAGATTACTGTCAAAAGCTCACGCGAGGCTAGATACACTCTAATTTTAGTCGTGTTTCGCAAGGAGATATAATTCAAAATCGAGTCATAGCCTAACGGTGAACAGTATTCTATCGCCTCTTCAGCGCCGTCGGTCTCATCTTCTTCAATGCTGCCATCTTCTTCACCCGGTTGAAAAATTCTTGCCTTTTTTTCTTCTTGAGGTTTAACGACAATAGCCAAGTCTTCTTTGGGACAGCCCTTTAACATAAGATAAAAAGTTTTCCAAAAAGGATTTTCCTTATCCTTAATATCTAGATTTGCGAGATCTGCGGCATTTTTCGGTCGTTCGTTATCAGGGAGATCAGAGACGAAATGTTCTAAATAAGATAACATTTCATTTAAAAATTCGGGATTCTCTTCCAACATGTCTGTAAAGAATTTTTGCTTCCCATAGAGCTCTTTCATCAGCTTTATAGCCCATTCACGGGTCTGAAGATAGGAATCTGCATTGGCGTCGCGCATTTTTTGGTTAAAGAGAACGCGCAGGCTTAATCGAGAAGTCGGAATTCCGGAACTTTCCGTTTTTCCGGAACTGTCCAATGGTTTAGTGGGATCGATAGGTTCATCTGTAGGAGGTTTATTTGGATCATCATCCTTGGGTTCAGGCTTCTTATTTGGATCGTTCGGCTTTTGCAGTGCTTGTCCAGGGGGAGCCTGTGGGCCAGAAGGGTCTTTTTTTTTTGCCCGTGAGGTCTCATACCAATTCTCTGCTGACTTATTGATATAGACTCTTTCCACAGAGCGCATATAACGTTCAAATTCCGACTGCATGCCCATAAAATAACGAAAATTATCTATTCTGGCATATGTTAGCAAAGATAATATCATTAGTAATGATGTAACAAACAATAAAATATTCATGGTCTTTATTACCTATCATAGAGGATGATCTGATTACTTTTAGGCAAAGGATAAGCTAGCACGATCTCTTGCTTTCCTTGTGAGGTATTTACACCAATGAAAATTTTTATCAAGGCCGGAAGATCTTTAAATTCTTGACTCCACTCCGACTTCCAGTCTCCAGCGATCTCTAAAGGTAAATCATCATTTTTAGGTTTTTTGAGCCTGTTATTGTCCAAAATTATTTGCCGTTCTTTTGCCGGAGGAATATAAAATGTAAAAAACAGCGATTCGATGTGATCATAGAGCACTTCATTTTTCATAGGGGGTATTTCACCTTCTTTCCATCGGCTTGGCGCAGGCCAAGTGGCTAAGCAGAGTTGATCTTGCTGATTTACGTACAAGCGACCAATCACATGATTTGAATATATTGGATCAAATTTTACACCATTATCAAATGCAAATACCAAACTTGAAGTGCCTGGCTTAGCAAAACTGTCAATTCCAGTACTAGAGAAAAAGAAAAAGTCCTTCTCGGGGTTATTAGAAGAGACTGCTTTCGGAACTACTGCAGCCAGCCGTGTCGAAAGGTAAAGCATGCGAAAGCTATGGTTTTGCTCTTTTTCCAAGGCTGAATTAGCCCTATCGACTTGATCGTAAAAGACCAGCATCATTGATAAAATGACCATGGTTAGAGACATCGCAATCAATAGTTCAACAAGCAACATATAACGGCGTGAAATCTTCATGGGGATACCGCTTCTGGAACAGCCTTTAACTGAGCAATAAAAAGCTCGTATTT
>JACCVN010000486.1 GCA_013698165.1 Parachlamydiaceae bacterium
CTATTGAGTCCTGCAGAGATAGAGGTGCGCTAATGCCACAGACATATATAATAGGCATCGATTTTGGAACGACAAATTGCACGATGGCATTTACTGCCATAGACTCTGCAAATCAAACTATTGATCAGTTTGCAATTCCACAGATGACTCTGTCTGGCATTGAAAAGGAAGAGACTACTCTGCCATCATTTCTCTATTTCCCTTTACCAGAAGAACTAAAAAGCCATGCTGTAAGTATATCGTGGAGCCCTGATCAGAAATATTGCATTGGGACATTTGCCCGTGATCGCGGTGCGGAAATGCCCGCACGGCTTGTTTGGTCGGCAAAATCCTGGCTTTGTCAAACAGGGATAGATCGTCGGGCAGATTTATTGCCTCTCGGTGCAGCTGGAGAGCAGATCAAAGTCAGCCCTGTGCAAGCATGCGCCAACATATTAAAGCATTTGCGACAGGCTTGGGACAATAGCAAGGCAGAGACCCCGTTTTTTGAGCAGCAGATTTTCGTTACAGTGCCGGCATCTTTTGACCCGAGTGCCAGGCAGCTGGTTTTAGAAGCTGCTAAGCTTGCGGAATATCCTGAAATAATGCTGCTTGAAGAGCCCCTGGCTGCGTTTTATGCTTGTCTGCATAAGTCAGGTGAAGACTGGAGGAAGGATCTCACTGTTGGAGATCAGGTATTAGTCGTGGATATTGGCGGAGGAACGACCGATTTTAGTTTAATTTCAGTAGAAGATGATGGAGGGAACTTAAAGCTCGAGCGTACAGCCGTAGGGGCACATCTTCTTTTAGGTGGTGATAACATCGATTTAGGTTTGGCTTACTTTGTTAAGGGAAAGCTCGAAGAACAAGGGCATGAAATAGATGATTGGCAGTTGCAAGCTCTGACACATGCCTGTAGGCAGGCTAAAGAGAAGCTTTTGAGTTCTGATGCGCAAAGCAGCCATGATATTACAATTATGGGGCGCGGTAGTAAGCTTATAGGGGCATCTTTAACAGCAAGCCTGAAGCGCGATGAAGCCATAAAGTTAGTATTAGATGGCTTTTTACCTTTGATTTCTCCCGAGGAACATTCGATGACTGAACGGCGTGCCGGCATACAGCAAGTAGGCCTCAATTATGTTCAAGACCCCCGGATTTCTTGCCAGTTGGCAAAATTTTTGTCACAAACGGGAGAAAGCGATTCCAACAGCATGCAGAATTTTATTTTGCCGACAGCCGTTCTCTTTAATGGTGGAACTACAAAGGCAGAAGCTTTTCGTGAACGATTGATGACCATGTTAAACCAATGGGCCAAAGCTTCTGATAAGCCTGAGGTCCGTGAAATCCAAAAGCCCGATTATGACTTTGCAGTAAGCCGAGGTGCTGTTTATTATGGAATGGCTCGACAAGGTAAAGGCATTCGTATACGCAATGGAACTAGTCGCAGTTATTATATTGGCGTGGAAGATTCAGCGCCTGCAGTTCCCGGAGTTCCCACACCTTTAAGAGCGCTTTGTGTTGTTCCTTTTGGTATGGAGGAGGGGAGTGAAATTGCATTAGAATCTCAGGAGTTTGCTCTGGTGTTAGGAGAGCCCACAACCTTCAGATTTTTCAGTCATGCGACTGCTAAGCTCCCTGATGGCCGCGTGCCTATCGTGGGTGACGTGGTCAAGCGCTGGAAACAGGATCTGACAGAGCTCCATCCTATTGAAACTGCTCTTGAAAAAAGTGCTGAAGATGGTAAAACTGTACAAGTCCGCTTGACTTCAAAAATCACAGAGCTTGGCATGTTGGAGCTATGGTGCCAGGCCGATGATGGACGAAAGTGGAAACTGGAATTCGATGTGCGTAAATAAATTGAAAGGAAATTGGTAGAGTATATACTGCCCTTAGCTCAATCTGAGAAATTTCGGCTGCGCCAAAGCCTCGGGGTTGAGCTAAGGGCGGAATATACTCGACATAGCCGAATTTTCTCAGATTCAGCAATGCCGAGTATAGAAAACTTTTCAACCTCAAGTTGTAGTTATCTGTGTATAAAGAATATGGTTGCTTTCTGATATGAAATCAAAAACTTGTTCCGGGTGAAGAGGCTCTTGGGGGGGTAACCATGCGACATCATCAAGTCTTTGATAGTGTTTCTCCCAACTTCTCCAGCTAAAGATTCTCTGAGGATAGATTGTACAGCCATGAGCGTGTAGACCTCGTATTTTGAAAACCTTGTGACAAGTTGTTTCCATAAAAGCTGCAAGTCTTCTATTTCCTGTCTTTGCTGGAAGACTCTTAATTCATGTTGAAGGCGTTTAATGATCGGAAGGGATAAAGTCATCGTTTTTGAAGCTTCTGAAGCGTTCTCAGTACTTTCGTTGAGATCTATTTGAAGCTCAATAAATTTGCGGGTAATCAATATTTGCTTCGTAAGGGCATCTTTTCCTTTAAATTCATCAATTTGTTGTTTTGTGTCCCAAGCAGCAGGTAAAGTCAATTGCAATATTTCAAGCCTTTTTTCCATTTCCTTAAAAATTTTATTTGCTGAGTCATAAATTGTAATTTCCTTATTTAAAGCATATTCGTTAAATAATTTTCGAGGAGCTATTTCAGCTGTGGCCAAAGTATGTTTAATCTCATGGCGCTTTTGATAAGCACCATAAACCGTCCCTCCGATTGCTAAACCCGTACCTAAAACAAGTGCTCCTACTCCTAGAGCATTGAAGCAAATTGCAGCTGTTCCACCTAATACTATCCCTGCAGACACCAATATCGCTTGCACTGAAGCACAAAGAGCTAGGCTTCCAGCGACACCTTCAAGAACATTTTTTGCAAGTTCCACTGAGATATCTCTTTCTAATACTTCCAACCGATCTAATTTTGCTTTTAAAATTATCGCCTTAATCGGCTCGGATTCTACATGATGTTCGTTTTTTAGAAATTCGATGTTGGTTTTTAGATTGATAAGTTGGGTGGAGGATTGTGCCGTTTGATAGATCTTCAAACCCAATGAAACGACTGCCCCTGCTAATGTCGCACCTGATGCCGCGATGGAAACTGTTGAGAGAGCGGTCACGCTTTCATTAGTGAGAGTGCTTTTGGCGATCCCAAAATATCAGAATGTTATCAAATATTTGTTTTTATTATCTCTAATTGCTCATTTTTCATATGCTAAGACCATTGGTTTTCAAATTGATGACAAATAATCAAAAAACCAAAGAATTCTTTTTTCTAGAAGCACAATCTCAAAAAGGTGGCCAAACATTTTTATAACTACAATTTGCTAAAAATTTGAAAATTTATCGACTCCTGTCATTTCTCGATTCCACTGTAATCAGATTGAGGCGACACAAAAAAAACAATAACACTATTAACAACAAAGAGTTACCAATGCAATTAAATAGCTTTTCAAAGGTCTTGGGAAAAAACACGGCCGAAATGGAAATTGAGCCAAAGCCCAAAAATACTAAGCGTACTTTAAATGAAATGGATCCTACCAACGTAGAGACCCAAAATTTAGGAGTTTCTATTATTTCAAATACTCCTGAACA
The DNA here is from genome assembly GCA_013698165.1 of Parachlamydiaceae bacterium. Classification (GTDB taxonomy): domain Bacteria; phylum Chlamydiota; class Chlamydiia; order Chlamydiales; family Parachlamydiaceae; genus JACCVN01. The sequence goes on from JACCVN010000486.1 coordinate 3,516, forward strand.
AATCGTTTTTGGAACCTTAGATTCTGCAAAACTTATAGCTTCATCTCTAAATTCTAAATCATTGTTTTCATTGGGGATGGTTAATGTATTTTTTCGGGCTATTTATAAAAATGAGCTTATTGTCAATTTAAATAATGGAAAATACACACTTCAAGATCTAAAAATACAGTCATTACAAAAATTTATCGAATTTTTAAAAGAGGATTCTTCAAAGCTTAAAAATCTAAATTTAAATGGAACTTTAATTTTAATTGACGAACTAATTGTCAAAAAAATTGTTAATAGTTTTCCTGGGCTTAATAGCTTGTCAATTGCTGGTTGTAAAATATATGAACCTGAATTTTATTTTCCAGAATTGGTTAAATTGCCTCTCAAAAACCTTAATTTGAGTGGTTGCAAACAAGGGTATAAGTTTCCATATGTAAGAAATTTAGACCCAATCAAATCACTGAATTTAATAGAAGATTTCACCTCTCTCGTGTCTCTAAACATTTCACATTGGTCGTCGATTTCGGATTATAGTATTTTGAATAAATTTACGGATCTCCAAATACTTAATCTTGAATCTAACCGTCCAAACTTAAGCTTTCTGGAAAAGTGCACTCGGCTCAGAGATCTCAATCTGAAGGATTGTTATGGTGAAAATATTCTTCCTTTTATTAAGTTTTTTAAAGAAGGAAGAATTACTCAAGTAAATGGCTCTATTTTGGAAGGCAAACTTGTGAATGGAATCCCCGAAGGTCAACATTTAGCAATTAACTCGCAAGGCATTAAGGAATATGAAGGGAATGTAATAAAGGGGATCGCTAATGGTCATGGTACAACTTTTTATGAGAATGGAAACAAAGAATCTGAAGGAAATTTTGTGGATGGTGAAATGGTCGGTCAAGGAATTAAATTTGATCCTGAAGGGAATAAATGTTACGAAGGAAACATCCTGAATGGCCATCCCAGTGGGATAGGCGTTATGTATTATGAGGACGGAGAAATATTAGAGGGGGATTTTTATTCAGAAGACGATGATGTTTTTTGTGACGGAAAATCCATTACGCTCTCTGGTGATGTCTTAGAAGGTGTATTTAAAGTCTGAAATAATTCATGCTTTAAATTTAGCCTTAAAAAATGTGTTAGCAACAAAAAGAGAAGAGCACTGAAAAGGGTTTTTTCTTAATGTTGCTAACACATTAAATCCTTAAAGTCGCTGTAGGGCAGAGGAACGGCAAATAAAATCAATCCTGGTTTGCCAGTGTATTAGGGTCTTTGGAGTTTGCGGAAAGGTTTGTGTGGGGATTGTTGTTGGTAAGGGCGCAGTCGTTTGCTTTGTGTGCAGATCGTTTGGCAGCAACCAACAAATTTATCCGTGCACTCTTGACAGCATAAAAATAGTTCATTGCAATCGGTATTGGCACAATTGAGGTAGTTTTCGTTTGGCACACCGCAATGATGGCATGTGCCGACAACGGGCGCCTGCTCATCACCTATGGGTACAGTCATCCGATCATCAAAGACATACAGTTTGCCTAGCCAATGGTCGTTGCCTTGTTGCTGGCCATAATTAATGATTCCGCCATCAAGCTGATAAACTTTTTCAAAACCATCTTTTTTTAAGAGCGCTGAAAAGAGTTCGCAGCGTATTCCTCCGGTACAGTACATCATGACAGGAGTCTTTTTCGGATCAACGCGCTTTTTAAGATCCTCTGCAAACTGAATAAATCCTCGCGAAGTTTGACAAGGGGGGCGCTCAGCACCATCAAAACGGCCCACCTCCCATTCGTAATCATTGCGAATATCAAGGAGAAGATGACCTTCATTTTTTTCCAGCATCTCTTTCCATTTGTCCGGAGCAAGATGTTCACCTCGAACAGTGAGATCAACATGCGCGTCAAATGCAACAAGTTGGCGGCGATATTTAATGGCTAGGCGAGGAAAGACATTTTCATGATAGGCATCGACTTTGAATTGCAATTTTTCGAAATTTGGCCGTTGACGCATCCATTCCATATAGGCTATTGCTTCGCTTTCTATTGCAGACATCTGGCAATTGATGCCACCTTCAGACACATAAATTCTTGAAGTGGCAGAACTATCAGCAAAAAATTTTTTTTGAAGTTTGACTTCCTGACGTGGGTCTTCGATTGTAGAAAGATGATAATAGGCAACAATGAGATGTGATTTTTTTTCTGACATGGAGACTCTTCAGTAGCTTTTAAAGGGATAGTCTAAGAGATTTTTGCTTTTTTTACAACTAAAGAAAAAGTTAATGAAAAGTTGCAAATATGGATCAACAGTTACGGAGTGCTTCAGACCGGCGCAGTAGCAAAATAGAGGCTGGCATAAAAGCCTTAAAATATGCGAAAATAAATCAGTTTTACTTTAAATAAGGAGAGAGAAAATGTCAGAGAATGTCAAACACCTAGACGATGCAAATTTTAATGAGTCCATAGCGAAAGGGGTTACATTAGTCGATTTTTTTGCCGACTGGTGCGGGCCATGCAAAATGATTGCCCCCATTATGGAGCAGCTTGGTGGCGAATTCCATGGAAAAGCTACTATAGCCAAATTAGATATTGACTCAGCGCAAGATACAACGTCAACTTTTCAAGTGACATCAATACCTACAATTATTCTTTTTAAAGATGGTAAAGAAGTCAAGCGTGTGGTCGGCGTACGCGATAAGCAATCACTTGCTGCAATGGTGACGTCTGC
>JACCVN010000501.1 GCA_013698165.1 Parachlamydiaceae bacterium
TATAAGTAATGCCCAAGTGCATATTTTTGAAAAAGAATTCATTGAATTCGTTCGAAAAGAATTTCCTGAGATTCCACACTCTATTGTCACCACGAAAGATCTGGATCAGAAAAATATGGATCTTCTCATGCAAGCGGGTGCGAAGTTCAAGGAAGAGTTCAATCTCAGACATAAAAAATAAGTTGAACTATGCCATCATTAAAAGAAATTAGAACACGTATCCGTTCTGTCGATAATATCCGGAAGATCACCAAGACCATGGAAATGGTTGCTGCTGCTCAATTGCGTAAAGCGCAAAATAAAGCGGAGCAATCACGTCCCTATATTACCAAGTTGAAAGAAGTATTAGATGCGGTCTCACCGGCAGAACAGACCCACCCTCTTCTTGGAAAACGCCTTCACACCAATAAGACCGCTTTAATCATTGTCGGATCTGATAGAGGCCTTTGCGGTTCCTACAATACGAATATCTTCTCTCAAGCCGATAAGTTTCTGAAAACTATCCCCCATGATAAAGTTGAACTTATCCCTATCGGCCGCAAAGTCATCGATTACTATCAACGGCAAAAATGGCCGATCAAGCATAGCATCTCAGGCTGGGAACGTCTCCCTTACCACGATGTGCGTCTGCTTGCTCAACAGCTCATCGACTGGTACACATTTGAAGATTTTGATGAGATCTATTTGATCTACACTAGATATGTAAACATCCTCTCAAGAAAAGTCTTAATCGAAAAATTCTTACCCTTTGACATTCCTGAAAAAGATGTGAATCAATATCAAGTCGACTACATCTTTGAGCCGGACATTGAAGAAATTTATTCGGAACTATTGCCTCGCTACTGCATCACAAAGGTCCAAACCATTCTACATGAAGCCTACGCCTCCGAACTTGCCGCTCGAATTCTTTCTATGAAAGCTGCAACTACTAACGCGGATGAAATGATCCTACGGCTGACTCTCGTACGCAACAAAGTTAGACAAGCTGCCATTACCAGAGAAATTTCTGAAATCACCAGCGGCGCTGAAAACCTTAAATAATTTAATGCAAAGGAATCACATGGCAAAAGGAAAAGTCAGACAGCTTATCGGACCAATTATCGACTTGGAATTTCCCGATGGTCAATTGCCCGACATCTTAAACGCGGTTACGATTACCGACGATCAAACCGGTCACGTTATCGTAGCTGAAGTTGTATCCCATATGGGTGACAATATGGCCAGATGCATCGCCCTCTCTTCAACTGATGGTCTAGTTAGAGGTGTCGAAGCTATTGATACCGGCGCACCTATCACTGTCCCCATCGGCAAAGAAACTCTGGGAAGGATTTTCAATGTTCTAGGCGAACCCATAGATAGTCTCGAGCCTATCTCTGATAAAGCTCCTCGCTCACCTATTCATAAACCTCCACCATCTTTTGAAGAACAAGAAACTAAAGCCGCTATCTTTGAAACAGGGATCAAAGTCATCGACCTCCTCTGCCCATACCCGAAAGGGGGGAAAATTGGCCTCTTCGGTGGTGCCGGCGTAGGCAAGTCTGTGATCATCATGGAGCTGATCCAAAATATCGCCACTCAACACGCAGGCTTTTCTGTCTTCTGCGGTGTAGGCGAAAGGACTCGCGAAGGTAATGATCTTTGGCTTGAAATGAAAGAATCCGGTGTTCTTTCAAAAACGACCCTTGTCTTCGGTCAGATGAATGAACCCCCAGGAGCACGTCTCAGAGTTGGCCTAACAGGCTTGACGATGGCTGAGTACTTCCGCGATGTCGAACGCCAAGATGTTTTACTTTTCATCGATAACATCTTTAGATTCGTTCAAGCGGGTTCAGAAGTTTCCGCCTTACTAGGAAGGATGCCTTCCGCAGTAGGATACCAACCTACCCTAGGGACAGATATCGGAACGCTCCAGGAAAGGATCGCTTCAACAAAATCAGGCTCCATCACTTCTGTACAAGCAATTTATGTCCCTGCGGATGACTATACCGATCCTGCACCTGCAAGCTTATTTGCGCACTTAGATGCTGCCACGACGCTTTCACGTCAAATCGCTGAACTTGGTATTTACCCTGCAGTCGATCCCCTGACTTCAACGTCTCGAATTCTAGATCCTCATATTATTGGCGAAGAACACTACCAGACTGCTATACACGTGCAAAAAATTCTGCAACGCTATAAAGATCTTCAAGACATTATCGCCATCTTAGGGATCGATGAACTTCCGGAAGAAGATAAATTGATCGTTGGACGGGCAAGGAAAATTCAGAAATTCTTCTCACAGCCTTTCTTTGTCGCTGAAGCCTTTACAGGCAAAAAAGGGAAATATGTGAAGCTTGAAGATACTATCAGAGGCTTTAAAATGATTGTCGATGGTGAAATGGACGATGTTCCGGAACAGGCCTTCTACATGGTTGGCGGCATCGATGACGTCATCGCTTCCACACAAAAACAGCAACCGCCAGAAAAGGCTAAGTAATCATAATGAATTTCTTCTTATCTTTTGATACACCAGAAAAAGTGATTTTCGAAGGTAATGTCATCTCACTCATAGCTCCAGGCACCATCGGGTACCTGGAGATCCTGGCAAACCATGCTCCTATCATTACGACTTTGGTTCCAGGAAAAGTGACGATCACTCTTGAGAATCAAGAGAAAAAGATCTTTGCAATCTCTTATGGCTTCCTAAAGGTTGACAAAAACAATGTTTCGCTCCTTGTCGATGCGGCTGAACTCGCCTCTCAAATAAACCCTGAGAAGGCAAAAATTGCCATCCAAAAAGCTGAAAAACTGCTACGCTCAGAATCCCCGGAAACTGACATTGCCCGCGCCAAAAAGGCCCTGGGACGCGCAAAAAACCGCCTAAAAATCTACGAAGACTATACCGCTTCCAAAGATAGCCAACGCTAATTAAATCTAAGTATATTTGAAATGCACAAAGATACGGCCAAAATTCTTATCATCTTTTTCTATTCGATGATACAGTGCCTTTATGGACTTCTGCTCCAAAAACCTGATCACTTTCTTTTTTAGCTGACCGCTACCCTTCCCGGGGATAATCTCCACGAGGGTGATTTTCTTAGCTACAGCCTCGTGGATGATGCGATGAAGCTCTTTATCGATCATGTCACCCTTGTTATAGATGTCATGCAAATCGATTTTCAGCTTTGCCATTGAATCCAACTTTTTTTGACTAGGAATTACTTTTTAGGAATCTTAGCACCGGATCGGCGTGCTTCGCTTAAAGCTATAGCCACAGCTTGCTTTTGGGGTTTGCCATGATGCATTTCTGTGCGTATGTTATCACTAATTGTTTTTTTGGTCGTTCCTTTTTTCAAAGGCATAAATCCCCCCAATATTGTAAATAACAAATGAAATAGGGCCCTGGGCAAGCTATGGGCATGGACCAATGATCAATACGCTACATTTACTAATTGAATATCCTCAATTATTTGTAAACATTTTTTTCGCGTCGACTTGTCGATCAAAATTATCATGAAAAAATTTATTTTCTTCTTTTCATATTTTAGTTATAGATTATCTAACCTCATAAAGGAGACTCAACATGCTAAATTGGGCATTAACATTTTTGATCATTGCTATCATCGCAGGCTTACTTGGGCTTGGCGGAGTAGCAGGAACAGCAACAAATATTGCGTATATCCTATTTGTTATTTTTTTAATTTTGTTCTTAGTCTCTCTCATAAAGAGAGTATAACTTTTAAGAGTCAAAAATGTTAAAACTGGCTTTCATCTTTTTAATCATCGCAATCATTGCTGGTGCTTTAGGTTTACCTTCAGTTGCAAAGATATCTGGCGGGATTTCAAAATCTTTGTTTTTTATATTCTTTGTGTTTTTTGTCATTTTACTCTTTTTAGCTCTAACTGCCGCCGCATAATGAAAAGTAAAATAAAACGGAACATGAATAGTTGATTTTGAAAAAATTTGGCGAGCTGTGTATCAGGTAATCTTTTTTTAGAGCCAGAAAGACTTCTGAGAAAATTAGTACACTGTCAAGGTTGAATTTTCGACTATTTCTAGCGTGAAAGCTCCCGTGGTTTGTCGATCGTAAAAGGGGTTGTATTAGTCAATAC
>JACCVN010000516.1 GCA_013698165.1 Parachlamydiaceae bacterium
GGCCGCTTGGCTGGTCGGTTTATCCAGGCTCTCAAAGCCAAAGCATTCACTAAAATGACCCAAAAAGAGAGTCCAAAAACTCCAAATAGCGATGCTCCTTGCAATGCATAAACGCTGCTTGTTAAAGCGATCCCTACTGGATTCCATGTATACCCTGAGAGAAAAAATAAACGGCTCCATTCCAGTAATGTCCAGGCACCTGCCATGCCGATGACTCTATAGAGTTTTTGTATGTTTTCTGGTTTGACAAGGAGTCCAAAGAGTCCTGCTTGCAGTCCTAGAAGCAGGCAAATAAGGGGATGGATGGCATAAATATAACTATAAGGATGCATCAACATCCAAGAAATTTGTACTGCTTGCACGCCGCCAAACCATGCTGTTGACAACCAAAAGCGCTGCTTTCCCGAAGGCAAGTCTAAGAGCACACGCCAAAATAAGGCATATCCAAAAAGCGAGCTGACAAATGCCAGCCATGGTTCCCAAGCGGGTTGTCCAAAAGCGACAATAATGAAAGACAAAAGCAACAGCATATAATGAAAGGGGCGCAGAGCTAAAATCATAAATGGTTTTTGCTCGAAATTTGGTTGTTTGCCTTTGTCTTCTAAATGCATCTATTGTCCCTTTTTTTCACAATTTCTACAAAATCGGTCTAAACTGATTTTTCCAGGACCGACGCTCAAAGTATATAGAAGACCGCCAAAGATCGCCAAGTTTTTTAAGAAACCAATCATTTCAATTTTGGAAGCCTCAGGGCCAACGTTCCAAAAATTGTGGAATATAAACGTAGTTGGAATCAGAAATAGCAATAGTAGAAGCGATCCCCATCGAGTTTTAAATCCCAATAGAAGTGAAAGGCCTCCAATAATTTCTACTGCAGCAGCTGCGTAAAGAAAAAAATGTGTCATACTCATTCCTTTAGCGATCATGTAAGCTGCTGTCTCTTCAGGACCAGAAATTTTTCCCATTCCTGCAAGAATGAAGATGGTGGATATACAAATTCTACCCAATAGCATCAGCATTGAGGAGCCACATGATCCACAACATTCGCAACGGGATGAAGAATTTTCTATCATAACACTTTCTCCTAAGTTTTTGGAAATTTTGTGAGTAAAAATCTTTACATATCACGAAAGGTCTATATTGTACTTCTATTTTTTTCGGAAAACTATTATAATCTAGCTTCTTTACATTTTCTTTGACTAATTTTAGACTGGTTATAATCTAATGACTAAACAGCCCTTTCGAGATCATCATCTTTTAGAAATTATGATCGGCTACGATCAGCAATCTTTGCCAATGGATCTTTTCATCAGCCGCTATTTTCGCTTGCACAAAGCAATCGGCTCAAAAGACCGCGGTTATATTGCCGATAATCTTTACGCTTTAATCCGCTGGAAAGGTCTCATCGATCATATTGCCAAAGGTCGTCTAGAATGGGAACGTCGTCTAAAGATTTTTAATGAAATGGATTTTAATGCTCTTTATGCCGATGAATCGATTCCTTTGCATGTTAGAGTGAGTTTTCCAAAAAATTTATTTGATGCTGTTGCCAACACATACGGAATTGAAAGAGGTGCTGAGCTCTGTCAAATAAGCAACTTTCCTGCTCCCACAACTGTTCGCGCTAACCTTATGAAAACTACTCGCGAAGTATTACTGCAAAAATGGGAAGGAGTTTATGAAATTTCTCCTTGTGAACGCTCTCCCTCAGGCATTATCTTCCACAAGAAAATTAATTTTTTTGGACTTCCGGAATTTCAAGAGGGTTTATTTGAAGTGCAAGATGAGGGGAGTCAATTATTAGCCTACTTATTAGATGTGGCTCCAGGTGAACTAGTTCTCGACTATTGTTCCGGTTCCGGCGGTAAAACTCTCGCGTTTGCTCCCGCAATGCAGAACAAAGGTCAGATTTTTTTACACGATATCCGCCCCCACGCTCTAATGGAATGCAAAAAACGCCTTCGTCGCGCAGGTATTCAGAACTCTCAAATTATTCAAGCTGAAGATGCCAAATTAAAGAAAATGAAGAAAAAAATGGACTGGGTTCTTGCGGACGTTCCTTGTTCAGGTACGGGGACTTTGCGACGAAATCCTGATATGAAATGGAAATTCGACGATGAAATGGTCCCTCGTCTAGTAGGCCTCCAAAGACAAATTTTTGAAAAAGCTTTCAGCTATGTTAAACCGGGCGG
>JACCVN010000469.1 GCA_013698165.1 Parachlamydiaceae bacterium
TACAAGCAGCCCTAAAGTTGCCAAGCATCGCAAAAAGAATAACAATAACCAGCAATGCCCCTTCAGTAAGGTTTTTGGTGACAGTAGCCACTGTCGCATCGACGAGTTTCGACCGATTTAGAATCGTCTTTGCCAGGATATCCGGAGGTAATGTAGGGGCAATCTCTTTCATTCTATTATCAACAGCCATTGCTACAGTACGGCTGTTGGCCCCGATCAGCATCATTGCTGTGCCGATGACAACTTCATGGCCGTTTTCTGTTGCGCTTCCGGTGCGAAGTTCCTTACCGATATTGACATTGGCAACATCTTTAATGTAGATGGGGATGCCCTTTCTTGTTGCCACAACGACGTCTTCAATTTCTTCTGGGGATTCAATACGGCCATCAGCTTTTACGAGGAATGCTTCGCTTTTATATTCAATGACTCCTGCACCGATATTTTTGTTGTTGTTTTTCACTGCAGTAATCAAGTCTGTGAAGGTAATTCCCATTGCGATGAGTTTTTCAATATCTGGCTCTATGTGGTATTGTCTGACATAACCTCCGATCGAGTCAACTCCGGCAAGTCCAGGGATGCTTTTTAGCTGGGGACGAATGATCCAATCTTGCACAGTGCGGAGGTAAGAGGCTAGCTCTACATCTGTCTTTAAGCGATGCCCTTCCGGAGTCAAATAGCTTCCATCACTTTGCCAGCCGGGAAGGCCTTTCTGATAGACAGCCCCTTTACCTTCAGGATGTTGGTACTCAACTGTGTACATGTAAATTTCTCCAAGTCCAGTGGAGATAGGCCCCATCTTTGGATCGACGCCGTCAGGAAAAAGTTCCTTTGCTTCAGCAAGACGTTCGTTGATCTGCTGACGGGCAAAGTAGACATTTACGCCTTCTTCAAAGATAGCTGTGACTTGAGAGAATTCATTACGTGAAATTGATCGCATAGATTCAAGGCCGGGAATCCCTGAGAGGGCGTTTTCCATGGTAAATGTCACTTGCTTTTCGACTTCATAGGGCGACAAGCCGGGTGCAACGGCATTGATCTGCACTTGATTATTTGTAATGTCGGGAACAGCATCGATCGGCAGCTTTTGAAGTGAAAAGAACCCATAAGCCGCTAGTGCGGCAGTGAGAATAATCATCAAGTAACGGTTATCGATAGAAAACTTCAGTATTTTTTCGATCATGATTTCCTCAATTTTGTAACAAACGACATTATCTTTTTAGGCATTAAAGGATATACAAGATGAGCAGGGGACAAGAAAAGGATAATATCTAGTTGGGATCGGGCTTGGGCCCGATCACGAATTTAGTACTGGTGCCTACACATCGCAATGATTCGATTCGTTGTAGAAAAACTAAATTCGTGAATGAGCCCTTACCCGAAACTTTTTATAAAAATGTCCTGATTGCTGTTAATCTTGTAAATCAGTGCATATGCTCGGCTTCGTCTTTTTCGTGGTCAGCTTTAAGTAGAAAACTATTTGTGGCTGCGTATTTTTCGCCTTCATCAATTCCAGTGATTACTTCAATATATTTCTCATCGAAGCGACCGGTCTTGATGGGCCTTATTTCGAAGCCGCCATCTTTAACGATAAATGCGCATTCTTGGCCATCGATTTTTTGGACAGACTCTTGACTGATAGCAATTGCCACGGGAATAGCTTCTGTCGCTATTTCAGCAGTAATAAAAGTTCCCGGCTGCCATTGTCCACCGGTATTATCCAACAATGCGATTGCTTGTATGCGCTGCGTACCTTCATCTATGGCAGAACCGATATATAGAAGTTCCGCTTTGCCACTGCGACCGCTAATATCACGGATTGTGACTGGTTGGCCTTTCGTCAGCTGCTGCATACTTTTAGGGTATAGACTGATCTCGACCCAGAGCTTGCTAAGATCGCCGATCGTGTAAACTTCGCTTGAAGTAGATAAAAGTTCTCCGATAGTGATATGGCGGCTCAGGATATTTCCTTCAAAAGGCGCGCGCAGCTCATAAAATCGCAGTTTGGAGGGATCGGTATTAGGTAGATTGGTAATTTCAGAATGGGTGAGGCCAAAGGCAAATAATTTTTGTCTGGAAACTTCTAAAGCCAAATGTGCTTCAGCATATGTATTTAAACTGGTTTCATATTCTTGAATAATTGAATGGCCTTTATCATGCAGATTTTGCTCTAACTGTAGTAAATTGGCAGCAAATTTTTCTTTTTGCAATGCAGCAAGGTAGGTTGCTTTTATCTCGGCAGCTTCAAGACTTTCCAAAACTGCGATCGATTCATAACTTTTTACTTTTTCACCGAGATTTTTTCTGGATTCTTTAACTATACCGCTAACTTTAGGATATATGTGTGCAATGCGGTCGGCATTCAAAACGATTTTTCCAGGGGATAAAAGTTGCTTTTGAAGTACGCCGGGTTGTGCAAAATCTATCATGATCCCTGCGGCATCAATTTGCTCTTGTGTGAGCAATACGACCTCTTCATGTTCCTCTTCATGGACCTCATGCAGTTCGTTATGCGAAATGTTATCCGATATCCAAAAGTATGTTATTCCTAAAGCGGCCAATGCCACTATACCCCAAGGAAGGATGGATGAGAGTTTCTTTGGCATGGTCCTCCGTTTCAGTAATTCAGTTTTCTATCATCTCAAAGCCCGTTCCGCAAAGAAAGCGCATGTTGGCTTTAACATGGTAAAATTCATTGACGGCATCGAGATATTGCAATTGCAAATCAAAAAGATCTTTATTAGCTTCCATACGTACCAGGCAGTCTTCTTTGCCGGAAGCTTCCCTATCGCAGTGGATCTGGAGCATCTCTTCCGCAGCAGGAATTAATTCCTTCTGAATTAATTCTATCGTTTCATACGTCCTGATCCAATTGGTGTAAAGATCTTCACAGCGAACTGTGAGCTGTCTTTCAAGGTCTTGTATCTTATAAAGGATGGAATACTCTTCCCAAACCGCACGACTAATATTGCCTTGATTGCGATTGAATACAGGGAGTTCAAATTCAAGCTCAACAATTAATCTGTACTCTGCATCGTGGTTATGACGTCCTACGCCCGTGCCATTGTAACGTACGACTCCTGCAGAGACTAAAGCATTTGGTATGCTATTTGCCTTTTGCAAAATGTAGTTATATTGAGCGACAAGTTGAGTGGCTTCAAGTTGGGCAATTTCTGCATTCTTTGAAATTAAGCAAAGGTTGTTTTCGATCGAAATAGGAGGATTAATCGTTTCAGTAGGTTCAGAGATTGATTGCAGGCAATTCGAAGACCCACCGCAAAGCGAAGCAAGTTCTCTTCTGGCTGCTGACAATGAGGCTACGGACTTTTTTAGCTCAACACCAACGGCATGTTGGGAAAGGATACTTTTTCTTTGCGCTATTGGTGAAGCTTTGCCATTGCTAACTTTTTCAGTCATGCAATCAACAATATTTGTCGCATTATGATGGAGCTGATTTAAAATTTCAAGTCTCTTTTGAGCTGTAAAGGCGTCGAGATAGGTCTCTGTAACACTTTTTATTAGATTTTGTCTGATCAGTTCAGTTTCCCATAAAATAATCGAGGCTTCTGCGGCCACAAGATTTTGTCTAGCTGTCCGTTTATTGCCAAATTCAATCAGCTGAGAAATCTCAAGGGAAGATTGCATTTCATCCCAACAAGATGAGTCGTTAGGTAGCTTTACCTGATTAAATGAAAAATTAATCGATGGATTAGGAAATACACCCGCTTGCCAGCATTCAGCCAGCTTCATTTGCAAGCGCGCATCAGCTTCCTTAAGCTGCAATGAGCAGTCAAGGGCTTGCTCAATAGCTTTGGGTAAAGAGATGCTTTCAGGTTCGTAG
>JACCVN010000621.1 GCA_013698165.1 Parachlamydiaceae bacterium
TGCAACCTTGCTGGAACTCTCACAACATGGCGCGAATATTGCCCTCTTAGGCATCCTTCCTCCAAACACCAATATCGATTGGGATCTTGTGATCTTTAAAATGCTGACGATTAAAGGGATTTATGGACGCGAAATCTTTTCAACATGGTTCAAAATGACTCATATGTTGGAAAGCGGTCTCAATATCGACCCAATTATCACTCATCATTTCAATATCGACGATTTCCAAAAAGGTTTCGATGTAATGATGTCAGGAAAATCTGGTAAAGTTATCCTGAACTGGACCACTTAACTTTGTCTGGAAATAGGACATAAAAATTTAAAGGTAATATCCCTCTGTTGGTTATTTATTTAGCCAAGAGGGTATAATCGACATAGCGGAACAAGAGAATTTTTTGCAACGCGAAAGCCTAGCGGTTGAGCTCATATAAAAGGCCCTGTATTTCGCTGCCTACACAAGCCGCCCCTTTGGGACTTAATTTTTATTTATTCTGTACCCATAGTTTGCCCCAATTGGGGCTATACTATGGGCTTTACATAACTAGCCCCATTTGGGGCTTCCCTAGTGTTGATTTGAGGTGCAAAGTTCAGCCATTTAAAGGACCAATTTTGTTCTTCAAAATTATATGGATTTTGCCAGAATGGATAAATTGTAAGGCATCATCCAAATGGGCTAATTGTTTATGCATTATGCAAAAGTAGGCTAATTATTACATTAAGCCCCGAATTTGTTCTAATTGTTTATGCTTTATGCCAGATTAGGCTAATTATTTTACATTATGCCCCGAATGGGGCAAATTGTGTAAAGCCCATAGTGTAGTCCCGATAGGGACAAACTATGGGTAGGGAATATTTGAATATAAGTCCCGAAGGGGCGGCTTGTGAAGCGCAATACAGGGCCTTTTAAATGGGCTCAACCCCGAGAGCTTTCGCGTTGCCTCAGTATATATTTTACCTTTAAGGTTTCACACTCATCCTTGAATATACTGTAATTAAAGATCCACATTCTCTACAAGGTGTCAAGCTCATGAAAAATTGGCAAAAAAAAATATTTTTATTTGCATGCTTAGGTTTAGTGAATGTGAGCTCCCTCTTTTCGACGCCTTTAGACGACTACGTCAAGCAATTTGATCCTTATTATCACTGGGAAATTAGCAGCGTTGAAGAAAATCCGGAAGCCAAAATTTTTGTCGTCTCATTAACCTCTCAAAAATGGCGCTCTTCTGAAGAGGTGGATAAACCGATCTGGAAACATCAGTTGACCATTGTTGTGCCCACTACCATAAAATCACAAACTGCCATTTTATCTGTTGGTTCAGGACTGCAAGAGGGCAACGAAACAATTTACTCTTCAGACAAAATCCCACTTCAAGAACTGGCCTTAAGAACTAACAGGGTTGTCTGTGAGGTTTCTCTGGTGCCAAACCAATATCTTAAGTTTTCTGATGAATGGGACAATCGCTATGCTGAAAAAGGCCGCAAAGAAGATGCCCTTGTAGCCTATACTTGGGATAAGTATCTAAAAACAGAAGACCCCACTTGGCCATTGCGCATGCCTATGACAAAAGCTGTCGTGCGCGCCATGGATGCTTGTGAAGAACTTCTTAAACAAAAGCTCTCTCTTGATGTCGATGGTTTTATCCTCATCGGCGCATCAAAAAGAGGATGGACGGCATGGACATCTGCGGCTGTAGACTCTCGTGTTAAAGGCATTATTCCTATTGTCATCGATCTGCTTAACCTGAAAACTTCCTTTACCAGACACTTTATGGCTTATGGCAACTGGTCATTCGCTGTGAGGGATTATGCAGACATCCATATTCCTGAACGCTGGCACGGCGATGCTTTTGCGCGTTTAATGAAGATCATTGAGCCTTTTGAATATCGTGAGCGCTTGATAATGCCCAAATATATCATTAATGCTACAGGAGATGAATTTTTCCTTCCTGATTCATCATCTCTTTATTTTCATGACCTGCCAAAAAACAAACATTTGGTTTATCTCCCCAATACGGGCCATCGTGTACTTGTCAACAGGTATCTAGAAACAGTTATCGCTTATGTTAATTTGCTAGCCAGTCACGTGGCTCTGCCCACAACCGATTGGCAGTTGACCCAAGATAATCAATTAAAAGTTAAGCCATCGACTTCCCCTTTGAGAGCGACTCTATGGCAAGCTCATAATCCAAACGGCCGCGATTTTCGAGTTGTAACTATCGGGAGTACCTGGACAGATTCGACGTTGACTTTAGAAAAGGATGGCACATATTCAGCTGATTTAGTTTCCCCGAAGATGGGATGGAGCGCCTACTTTATAGAGCTGGAGTTTTCTTCTCCAAATGGTGAAGTCTTTAAAACAAGCACTGATGTTTTCATATTTCCTGATACTTTTCCGTTTGCAGACAAATCGTCCAGCAGCGGTGTATCTTCTGTCCAAACTCTTGCGGAATAGTCTTACTTGAAATCTCTTTAATCTGGCAATTATCAAAATGCTCGAGCTCGAACTTAAATCGACGGGAATTGGTGCTAAAAAAAATGATCCCGGAAGGTGCTAAAAGCTTAATTGCTGTACTTAAAAATTTAACATGGTCTAATTGGATATCAAAAGTCTGATCCATCTTTTTTGAACGGGACATTGTAGGTGGATCGATGATAATAATATCATACTTCTCACCTTTCAGCAGCTCTTCATCCAGGAACTTTAAACAGTCTGCCCTAATCACTTCATTTTGACTTAAGGGCAGTCCATTCAGAAGAAAATTTTCCTTCCCCCATTCTGTATAAGTATTGGACAAATCCACACTCTTAGTAAACTTCGCTCCTCTTATAGCTGCCTGTACACTAAATGCGCAGGAATAGGCAAATAGATTTAATAATCGTTTGCCTTTAGAAAGAGCGGCAACTCTTTGACGTGTTTCACGATGGTCAAGAAAAAGGCCTGTATCGAGATAATCTACTAAATTGACCTTGAACTTTGTTCCATATTCAAAGACGATAAACG
>JACCVN010000003.1 GCA_013698165.1 Parachlamydiaceae bacterium
AAACAGATAGTTCCACATGGAAATCCACGATGGAACCCAAATATTTTCCTGATTGGGAAAAATTTAACCTTTTAGGTCGTCAAATCGATTTCTCTGACCTTCCAACCGGAGCTGATGAAACCATACGAGCCTATTCTCTAGCGTCCTATCCTGCTGAAGGCAGAAAGCTGATGTTCAATATCCGCATCGCTACGCCCCCTTTTGTAGCTGGAAAAATCGATGAAACGTTGCCTTGGGGGATTTGCTCAGCTTACACTTTCGCACTCGTCCCCGGAGATAAGGTTCGACTATCAGGCCCTTACGGTGAGTCATTTATGATTCCAGGGGACCAAGAGCTTATCTTCTTGATCGGAGGAGCAGGATCATCCTTTGGACGCAGCCATATTCTTCAACTTCTCCGTACTGAGAAGACAAAAAGAAAGGTCACCTTATGGTATGGCGCGCGCTCACTGAAAGAAAATATTTATGAAGAAGAATATCGACAGTTAGAAAAAGAATTTCCAAATTTTAAATATCATTTGGTGCTATCTGAACCACTGCCTGAAGATCTCTCTGAAGGATGGCCTGCCAAGGATCCTTTAAGAACGAACTTTCTTTTTAAAGCTTTTGATCTTGGCCAATTGAAACAGATGGATGCCCCTGAAGAAGCCCTATTTTACGTCTGCGGACCCCCTATGCACAATAAAAGCGTCCTAAAATTACTTGATGATTATGGAATTCCTCGAGAAAGTATTGTTCTTGATGACTTTGGCAGCTAATTAAGTACGTAGGAATATAAGAGTATATGCGCATATTGATTGCTCAAATTAATCCTATCGTCGGCGACCTTAAGGGGAATGTCGAAAAACATCTTCGCAGCATCGCGCATGCACGGAAAGAATCTGCACAATTAGTCGTTTTTCCGGAGCTCTCATTGACAGGGTATCCTCCACAGGATTTATTATTGCTACCTCATTTTATCGATGAAGTCTCTAGACAACTTAGAGTCATTGTAGAAGCGACAGAAGGTATCGCGGTCATTTTAGGGCTTCCAAGAGAGAGCGATCGTAATTCTGAGAAAGGCCTTTATAATAGCGCTGCAATTATTTCTGACAAAAAAATTCTGGGATACCAGGATAAAACCTTGCTTCCAACATATGATGTTTTCGACGAACGCCGTTACTTTGAGCCTTCATCTTCGATTGGATTATGGGAAATTTGCCACCAAAAGGTTGCAGTAACCATATGTGAAGATATTTGGCAGCATAGCAATACTCTGAAGGATAGCCGCTATCAGCGCGATCCGGTGGTGGAACTAGCAGTACAAGCTCCTGACTTTGCGGTTAATTTATCCGCATCCCCTTATAGCGTTGCTAAATTTGGATACCGATTAGAAGTTTGTTCTAAAGCCGCTGCCACTTTACGCTGCCCCCTAATTTTCTGCAATCAAGTGGGGGGGAATGACAGCTTAATTTTTGATGGATATAGCCTTTACCTGAATGGACGTGGAGAGCTCTGTGACTGGGGCAAAGGCTTTGCTATGGATGATAAGATCATCGACCTCAACAATGCTACCCCTGCTTCATTTGCCCCTACTCCTCAGCAAGAACTTTATTCCGCACTAGTTTTAGGACTAAGAGATTATTTTTTAAAGTCGAGATTCACTAAAGCATGCCTCGGCCTCTCAGGAGGCATCGATTCAGCATTGGTCGCATGCATTGCAAAGGAAGCTTTAGGCAAGGAAAATGTGTTGGGTATTAGCATGCCCTCACGTTTTTCATCCACAGGCAGCATTACTGATGCCCGTCAACTTGCAGAAAATCTTGGGATTCAATACCGCGAAATTCCTATCGAAGAGCCTTTTAAAAGCTATTTGGGACTTTTAAGTACCCCATTTGAGGGAAAAGCTGCCGATACCACTGAAGAGAACCTTCAATCTCGCATCCGCGGTATGATTTTAATGGCGATGTCCAATAAATTTGGCTACATCACTCTCAGTACAGGAAATAAAAGTGAACTCGCTGTGGGATATGCCACCCTCTACGGCGATATGTGCGGAGGGCTAGGTGTCATAAGCGATGTGACCAAAAATCAGGTGTATGCGCTTTCCAATTGGATCAACAAGGATAAGGAAATCATCCCCTGGAACACAATTAGAAAACCCCCTTCGGCAGAATTGAGAGAAGGGCAAATGGATTCCGATTCTTTGCCTCCCTACGATGTTTTAGATAATGTGCTAATCGCTTATGTCGAAGATCATCTATCGGCTGGGCATATAG
>JACCVN010000017.1 GCA_013698165.1 Parachlamydiaceae bacterium
ATATTATCAGGCCAGAGTTGCCAACTATCACAGAGAGCAAACAAACATCTCAACCTCAACTTGCCGAAATTAAGCATCAGACAATTCAAATGAATGCAGAGATGAACAACTATCTGCAATGGCTCGAATCTGCCACTTCTAATTTGGGAGTTTTTAACGAAGAGCCAAATGTTGAGCAGGAAAAATCTGGGCAAATAATAGATAAAGAAGAAACTGAAGAACCTAAAAAGATGGCCGGAGCTACGCCAAATACAGAAATCACAGGTGCAGGTGGAAAAGTTGCGAAAAACATGAGTGAGAAGTTGAAATCGAATTCTTCTCTCCTACAAACTTTACGCAATGTATTTACAAATCTTTCAAATAGAGTGGATAAACATATTGATAGTGCTGTGAATTCGTCAGCATTAAGCACAATTAAAAAGGCTGTTAACGAATTTATATCTACTTTAGGGATTAAGCAACCGAAAGATAAAAAAGAATTACATAATTTAGTGGAAAAAGGAGGGAAAGATAAACCTGATAATTTTGCAAATAACATAGAGAAAAGTGTGAAATTTATTGAAAATGAAGAAATCAATACCGCTCACAACTTGGTAAATAACTTAGATAAAAATGAGAAAGAGTTACATAATTTAATTGAAAATGAAGAAATCAATACCGATCACAACTTTGCAAACAACCTAGAAAAAAATGAGAAAGAGTTAAATAATTTAATTGAAAATGAAGAAATCAATACCGCTCACAACTTTGCAAACAATTTAGATGATGACGGAGAAAACTTATATAACTTACTTGAAAACGGTGAAATAGATAGCGCTTACACTTTTGCAAACAACTTAGATAGTGATAAAGCTGATAAAGTTATTAGCAGTGTGATGAAAAAAATGGGTGAAGAAAAGACATTAAACCTTTTAGAAAAGCTTTTTAATAAAGAACTTGATAGTTTTGACCCCAATAAACAAATTCCTCAAACCTTTTTAAGGAAAACTGATTTTACATCTAAATTATACAATATTAGTTTTAAAGAAAATCTCGGCCATCTACAGAACCCTATAAATTTATTGGTTAAAAACAATGCGAGTAATATTCAAGAACTTGCTGAAGATATAAAGAAAAAGAAAGACGATATAACGGATGCAATAGACAGGTTTAGTGAAAAAAAACAAACTGGGGAGTTTAAAAATTTATCACCTAAAAAGCAAGAAGCCATTAAAAATGCTCATGAAAAACAAATTCAAACTCTTCAGCATGATAAAGATCTTATGAAACAGTACCCAGCTCGCGTAGGAAAAATTATTGATGAACTTTGTTCTATTATGAATCAAGGAGGTATCCCACCCGAGGTTGGTAATATTTCAAATCTTTTAAAAGACTGTGTGGATAAAAAATTTCCTGGAAGTGGTGACCAAGTGGCTTTACAAAATTTTTGTTTGCGTGGATTAGGCTCAATACTTGTACCTGCTGGACAGCCTGCACCTAAAGAAAACAGTGTAATTTCTGCCCTAATACAAAAAACAGCCAATAACCCAAATTTAGCTGCGAAGGATACTTGTTTAGAGTTTATGAATGAGCCAAAAGGTAAAACTTTTTCGTCCGATCAAGTTGTTAAGCTTAAAGGAGCAATTTTAGGAACTGTGTAGTCCGTACCTCAATCCTTTATGAGGAAAAAAAATATGAATATTTATGACAGCAAAGAAGTCACTCCATCTAATTTTAATAAAGTCAATCCGGCACCCGTAGAAAAAAAGAACGCTTTTTTAAAGGCGTTTTCCTCAGGGATGCATCAGCTTGATAAAGCCACAAAACTTCCAAATGTAGATAAGCTCAAAGCTGGAAATGCGAGAGAATGGGTGAAGCTAGGGGTTTTGACAGTAACCTTTCCTGTAGGGCCTGCTGTATTGGCAGCAATTCATGGTGCAAGAATGCTTTATAAGGCTTGCAAAGTGAAGCATACTGAACCATCTGAATCACCCTTACAATCTCCTAAAGAGCAGGCTGTAGCACTAATTAAAGAACATGGCTGGAATGTCGAAGGAGAAAAGACTACTGAACAGCTTCACGGCAAACTAAAAGAGATTATTAATGATATTGATAATAAGCTAATGCCAGAAAATTTGAAAAACCTTAAATTATTATCAACAGATTCAGACATTGAACAAAAACTAGAGAGTCGAAAACTCACGTCCGAAAAAGTGATGATAAAGTTAAAAGAACCTGGTGAAAATGTTATAGAAACCAAAGAGATTCAAGATCCTAACGGGATTAGAGATGTGGATGAATTTAAAATGGATAAAGTTATAAAAGAAGGAATTAAAGGTCCTAACGGAGGGATTTCTGATAATATCAATTATTTTAAACAACAACTTAATGAAGAACCAGAAACACACACACAGCCTGATGTTGAACAAACAACTACATCGAAGCAAAAGCCTCTTGATAGCAAATTAAAGCCATCAGAAAGTAAAGTTATAGCCCCTGATGTCGAGAATGCTATAAATGATATACTTTCTGAAAAAGAGCCAATTTCAAAAGAGGAATTGCTTATGGGAAAGGCAATTGATCTTCTCGCCAAAAATGAAACTTTAGTAAAATTAAAATCACTTGAGGCAAATCCTTCTCTCCTTTCGCTTATTACGCGTTTTGATTTTTTAATCGCTGCAATAGTCACCGAGATAAAATTTAAGCATCCAGATAGTGATTCATTGAAAGAGCAACTAAAACTTTGCAGCATTGTACAGAATGAATTAATCGATTTACGTATTGAAAATTTTAAATCCTCTTTTGATCAATAGATGTTGATCTCGTTTATTTTGCCTTAAATTAATCTATCTTGACCTACCGTTTAGGAATCATAACTCTTATTAAATACTACCAAACCTTACATAATGTCCCGCCAACGTGAAAATGTCCCCTTTCGCCAATATAGAAATGTCCCCTTTTGAAGAAAAAATCTGTTAGTTTGTTTTTGAAAAAAGACAACCTAAGGAGGGTTTAATGGGGGATATTTTTATG
>JACCVN010000024.1 GCA_013698165.1 Parachlamydiaceae bacterium
ATTCCATACAGGTCGGATCGTATAGGCAATGATTTGGCCGGCATACATATTACGTTTTTCATGTTGATTTGAGATTTCAAATCCCATGTGTTCTGGTGTTAGAATCTTCAAATTGGCAGGAGAAGAAAAAAACTCCCAACTGTCTTCAGCTGTGATGGGAAGTTTTTGGGAATATTTGAGCTGATACATTTTATTCCTAACAGGAATTATTTAAGCTTTTGGCTTTTCCATCGTAAGCCATTTTTTGATGACCCATCCTTGCAACCAAGTGTGGATATTTTCAGAGGCGGCTGTGTAGAGTTCGGTTTTTTGCTCTTCAAGCCATTGACAAGCCTCTTCAATCGAAGCCCCATTTTGAAAATGGTTGATGAGATGGAATTCCGATTCGGAAATTTCTTCCCAAATGAGATCTTTGCGATGATTGCGGAAAAGGACCACCCATTGATTTTTTTTATTGAGTTCGGGGAAATCGTTTTCGACCCAGTATTCTGGCTCGTGCTTCAAAAAATCTGAACGGAAGGTAAAGAGATCGTAAGTGTAAGCAAAGAGGTTAATAGAGGGCTGTAGATAAAGAGTGCATTCCAATAATCCCGAAAGATCTTCAGGATTAGGCAAATTTGCGCTATTAAGCGGGGGAGATTCCGGGGCTAAGAAGGTTCGATTATATGCCCAATCGATCTCTGCGGAGTCTTTAATGAGTGAATTATCTGACCGATGATAGTTTTCAGCGATCCATTTTGTTAGGTACATTCCAAGTTCGTTTAAGGACCAATGATTAGGGGGGTGTTTTTGGAGGTATGGAAAGGCGATCGTTTGGTTGAAATCGTGATAGCCAAAAAGCCTTGTCAATAAAGGGAAAGTATCATGTAGAATGCTTAGCAACCGCCACCAATACTGTTGATTATAGATCTCGATTCTTTGGGCAGGTCTTAAGGTATGGCTTGGTTTAATATAGTCCCAGGCTTCTTCTTCCATCAGCTCTCCGACAGGGGAGATTGGATTCATGCGGCTATCTTCATCGATGGGTCTAGTGATAATGCTAGCAAACCATTTCTGACTTTTTTTGAGCTTTGCAGGAGCTGAAGGATCGAAATTCATTGCTCACAACCTTGTAAAACGGGTTGCTTTTTGATCAGCTTTTTGAGCTTAGTATGCATGGCTTGTTGAAATTTTTTAGCTTTTAGGGCTTCGTCCCACGTTTGTTGGAAAGTGACAAAATCATCATCCCATTCTAGAAGTGTAGACACCCCATTAGTTTTTGCATAAACATCTGCGTAGATTTTCCATACTTCATCGCGGACATAATTGTTGTGGGTATCCAAAACATAGTCTCCGTGGTCGGTGTGTCCGGCGATATGAATTTGGAGCACGCGTTCCATTGGGATGTTTTGGTAGTATTCTTTCGGGTCAAAATTATGATTGCGGCTGGAGACATAGATGTTATTCACATCCAGCATCATATTAATGTCGCCTTTTTCAACCACAGCAGAATAAAATTCCCATTCCGTCATTTCGTCTGCCTGATATGAGACATATGAAGAAAGGTTTTCGAGGGCAAAAGGAACTTCTAGGAAATCCTGGACGATACGTGCGCGTTCGGCCACATATTTGACAACTTCTTTAGTATATGGGAGGGGAAGCAGATCATGGTAATGAGCTCCGGGAAGTTGACCCCAGCAAAGGTGATCAGAAACCCAGGGAGTTTTAGTTAATCTAGCAAGAGCTTTGAGCTTCTTGAGATATTCCCAATCTAAAGCTGCGGAACTGCCGATAGACATTGAGACACCATGCAAGACAACAGGATAGCGATCCATGATTCTTGCAAGGATTTCTAAGGGTTTGCCTCCGTCGACCATGAAATTTTCGCTGATAATTTCAAACCAGTCGATATCCGGTTTGTCGCGGAAGATGTCCTCATAGTGAGGTATACGAAGCCCTAGTCCTATGCCTAGATTTGGAAGATGTTTCTCTTTCATAATCTTTTTTATATAGTTGAAGCTGCAGTCTAAGAAAAAGGACTTTTGATGACAAGATAAATTTCTATGCTCATCCCAGTGGTTAGGAAGCGGGCAATAATAACGTTGGTTTTTGACTGCGCGAAAGCCCCAGGGTTAAACGATCCAAGTGACCCAATGTTATAATATAGGGTCACTTGGATCGTGCAATCGCGGGAGCTTTCGCAGTCTAAAAACCAAAGTTATTATTGCCCGCCTCCTTACACTACCATAGTTGTTATTATTGCAAAGCATTGCGCACCATCGCCGCAGCCGAAATCAGTTAGTCCTTCTCCGGAGGTTGCTGTAATCCCCACCTGAGAAATATTCAGTTCCATGACTCGGGCGATATTTTCGCGCATCTCTAGTAAGCGTTTGGAAAATTTAGGTCTTTTGGCTTCGATTGTGACCGCAACATGGGAGATCGTTTGCGTACCTAAAGTTTTTAGAGCTTCTTTCAAATAGACTTCGCTGTCAGTGATCCCATCGCGCAGGCAAAGGTCGTCGGCAATAGCTCCTAAGATGAGCACTCCGGTTACGGAGGTGATTGCATTGCAAATGGCATGAAAGACAATATCTCCATCAGAGTTTGCCATAAAACCGGGAGCTTCTTCGAAGATAAGCCCGGCAATCACACATGGTTTTGATGAACCTGGAGGAAGAAAGCGATGGCTATCTTGGCCGATACCTGTTTTGACTAACATTTGAGGTCCTCCTAGTGTGAATTTCAGCTACGGATTCTCACACAATTCTCTATTTATTGAAATATAAAATGAATAGTAACCGTTTATATACTAACCTTAGCTCAACCGCGAGAGCTTTCGCGTTGCCCAAATTCTCAGATTGAGCTAAGGGCAGTATATTTATTCGCATTTGAACAAAAACATGCATATTATTACCGGTAAGTTCATTTCAGCTATCTGCCTATCTTGCCTTTTTACGACCCCACCTATCTTGTCTGCTGTTAGGGCTGTATGCTTCACCGTATAAAATGTTAACCGCTTTTCTAGCATGTTAAGCCAGGGTTTAGTTTTTTTACCTTTAGTCCGATTTTTAAGATTGTGATCGCGATCAAAGCAGGGTAAATCAGTTCCACTATAGGGCCTAGGATCTCTGCAATTCCATTAAAGTCTAAAGTAGATATTCCATAAGCAATGCCCATCGTTATTAATAGAGAAAGAGTGTTTCCTAATTTTCCTTTTGTGATTTCCATATTGACGAACTCAGCAAAAAAGGAGGACAGAACGATCGCTGTCGTTGTACATGCAAAAACAATGGCTAAGCATACACATGGCGCTGCAAATCGACCTAAACATTGAAAAGCAATGATGCCTAGCATCTCCTGTGGAGGCTTCCCTTCCAATATTGGAGCATAGCTGGCGCCCAGTGTGACAAGAACAAAATAGATTGTTCCAAGCAGCCCCATGCCGAAGAGTGAAGCTTTAGAGAAAATTTGGAACATTTTTTTTTCTTGACCAATCTCAGTCAAGTGATTGCGCAGATGATTAATCACAAATTGTGAAAAAAAGAAGCCCGCAAGCAAGTCCATGGTTTGGTAACCCTGGAAAATTCCATTTTTTAAAACATCCCACTGGTCTGTGTAATTTGGCTGTGGAGTTTCTCCTTGCCACAGACCGAAGATTGCTATTGCTGCGAGGGAAATCAGTAAAAAAGGAGATAGGAAAGTCCCTAGTAATTTAATGATCTGATTTTTGTTAATCGCCAGAAAAAAGATAATCGTACACAAAACAACACTACTTATAGGCAGAGAAAGGTCAGTATAAAGTAGGGTTAAGGCTCCATGAGATACTGTTAGACACCGTGCAACTACCCCAAAAGGTCCAAGTAAACTTAATCCAATGAGAGAAAAGATAAAAGTTCCATGCCGTCCGAAGGTGTTAAAAAATGCGTTAAGATTTCCGCCATACAACAACATCCCAAAAACTCCCATGAATGGAACAGCCACGCTAGTTAAAGTGATGCCGAGGGCCCCCATCAAATAGTTGTCACCACTTTCTTGTCCCAGCAAAATAGGGAAGACAAGGTTCCCTCCACCAAAAAACATCGAAAATAAGGCAAACCCCAGACTGATGATAAGCCAAGATTGTTTCACGATACACCTCCAAGTGTAAATTTTTAAATTCTTCAGGGCAAAAAAAAACCGCACCTTTTTGAAGGTGCGGTTTTATCAACCTAGTGAGCCGTTTAAAAACTACGGCATAGGTCCGCACCTAGGATTAACGTGGACGACCACGAGAACATTAGAGGTGAGGACTATGTAGTTTTTACGCATCTGTAAGGCTTCTTTAGTTATTGTCTGATTAAATTCTCAGATTCAGCTATGTAAAGTATATTAACCGATTCTAGTTAATGAATCAATAGTTAATTGGGGGTGAAACCTTTTCTAGTTTAAATTACTGTCGTTAGTCTTTTACCGATGACATTTTTTCTGAAATGAAATCGATAAAGCATCGGATCTTTGATGGAACAAAGCGACGTTGAGAGTAGGCGACGTAAATTGAGACTGTATCAGTATTGTAACTGGGCAAAATTTCTTGAAGTTCATGGCTACCAAGATAATTTTGAACAACATATCGATGAAGTCTGACAATTCCCATGCCGTCAAGGGCAAAGTCTAGCATTGCCTGTGAGTCATTTACGCGGATGTAAGGTTTAACAGTTACACTTTCTTTGTTCTTAAATGTCAGTACATTATCCGGAAGGCGCATACTATGGGTGATGTATCGATGATTTTGCAAGTCAGTCAATTTTTTAGGTGTGCCAAATTTCTTTAAGTACTTTGGAGATGCACAAAGGACGTAGGATGTTGTCGCTATGCACTTTTGGATAGCATCTCCGGGAGCTGAAATACTCATGCCGATAAGAACGTCAATAGATTCCAGATTCAGATCAGGAATTCTTTCTGCGAGTTCCAGCTTTAGCTCAATATTCGGAAATTTTATTAGGAACTCATTCATGTGCGGCACAATGTATGTGGCTGCATAATGCCTGCCGCTGACAACCTTCAGAATCCCAGATGGGATGGCTTTAGTTTGAGATATTAAAGATGCTGCAACTTCAACCTCTTCAAGAATGCGACGACATTGTTGCCAATAATTGACGCCAACTTCTGTCAGTTCAATTTTTCTAGTTGTGCGCACCAGTAGCTGCACTCCGACTTCCTCTTCAAGCCTCGTGAGTTGTTTGCTGATCGCAGCAGCAGAGATGCCTTGCTTGCGCGAAGCGGCCGCTAAGCTGCCAAGCTCTGAGACCAGTACAAAGGTGAGCATCTGATGAAAATCGGTCATTGTTAACCTATGGTTAATAGTTGGTAACTATCACGCCTATTCTAAACAAATGGTTCATTATGTACAATAGAGAGGTAAAGAATCACAATATAGGGGCGGAAAGATGAGCGAAAATAATACAAGAACATTATCTATAGGATTGCTCATCGCTTTGGTAGGTTTTCCACAGATAAGTGAAACTATCTACACCCCTGCCTTGCCAAGTGTTGTCAATGGATTACATACTAATGCCTACATGGTTGAGGCTACACTGGCCATCTACTTTATTGGTTTTGCATTTGGAGTCTTGTTATGGGGGACTATTTCTGATTGGTGCGGAAGGCGTAAGGCAATGCTTATGGGTCTAATCGTCTATGGAGTAGGAACAGTGGGATGTGCCAATACCGGCAGCGTTGAAGCTTTGCTCGCGTGGCGCTTTCTGCAGGCTTTTGGGGCAAGTGTGGGGTCAGTAATCACACAGACCATCTTGCGGGATGCTTATGAAGGAAGTGAACGTACAAAACTATTTTCAGTAATGTCCGGTGCATTGGCATTTTCACCTGCAATTGGTCCTTTTTTAGGGGGATTTATTAGTGAAACTTTCGGTTGGCGCGGTAACTTTTGGATATTAACAGTAATTTCTGTGGTGCTGTATCTTTGGACATTTTTCAAATTGCCTGAAACTCGTCCTTTGCATATCAAGAGCTTATCATTGAATAAAGTCGCAAATTTGTTCTACGAAATGATATGCAACCGTTTTTTAATAGGGCACATCCTTTTAATCGGGGCCACTAATGGAATATTGTTTGGCTTTTATCAGGAAGCACCTTTTGTATTTATCGAGCAAATGGGAATAAAACCTAGCTATTATGGATTATGCGGCCTGTTGATAGCCTCTGCAACAATCGTTTCAGCAAAAATTTCTTACCGAAAAAGTGGTGAACTGTCTCAGTTAGTGATGATTCAATTGGGTGCAGGTTGCGTTGTCGTTGGTGGTTTTGTCTATATACTATTAGTAATGACGGGAATTTTTGATATTGGATTTGCCGGAGTTACAATGGGTATAGCGACGCTGTTCATTATATTTTTGGGAATTGGTTTAATCATTCCCAATAGTTTGAGCCAAGCGTTAAAATCCTATCAAGTTGTCGCAGGGACCGCAGGCTCTATTTTTGGGGGCTGCTACTATGTGATGATTGCAGTATGCACATGGGTAATGAGCATACTGCATAATGGCACTGGGCTCCCACTGCCACTGTACATAACTGTACTGGGGGGCCTTTTGCTTGTCGGCAGCCAAATGATTAAGGCTCCTAAGCCTTGTGAATCATAATGTAGCCTGCTGCGTCTCAAAGCAGGCTACAGATTAGCCCTTAAAAACACCCCCGAATGGGGGTGTGGGCTAGTAGCCCAATGTCATTAAGTTAAGAGATAAATATTTGTGATTTAAGAGTTTAGATTTGAAAATAAGCGTGTTCTAGCCGTGAATGCGGCGATTTTCATGTGGCGTGCTGCGTCTCGCAACAGGAGTAACAAAGCGTTTAATCTGCCTATTGAGAGATGCAGCAGGCCA
>JACCVN010000029.1 GCA_013698165.1 Parachlamydiaceae bacterium
GTATTATATAATACAGGGCCTTTTAAATGAGCTCAACCGCGAGGCTTTGGCGCAGCCGAAATTTCTCAGATTGAGCTAAGGGCAGTATATACTCTATGTTGAGTATATTAGCAAGTTAGTGAAATAAATGCCATAGAAAGAGAAGCATCCTTATGATACTTACGCAGCGGTCTCTTGAATGATGCACCTACATTTCCTCAATATGGTTTTGTGTTAAATTTTTAATTTGATAATGTGTATTATACAATGAATATTGCACAAAGGATTGGAAATAATGAATTGGCAGACGATCGATTTTCAGGGTATCGCAGGGTTGGAAAGCTCTCTAATTCATCAATTGCAGTTATATCTCGATGAAAAAGAATCCCATTTGGCACAATTCATTGCTAATAGCATCCCTCAAATGACAGAATCCGGTCCAATGCCTTATTTGCCCGAACCGTTGGCACGCACCAAGCTTTCCGATGGAGTAGAAGCATTTTCAAGACGTGCGCATCAGGATATTAACCAGTCCCAAGTTTCCTCTGTGCCAGGATGGCAAAAAGTTGCCGGTTCGATAAATAAGGCCATTTGGGAATATGTTGAAGTATTAGAAGGTAGTGCTGTAGAGCTTTATCAGCAGGTTGAACAAGTTGGATTTGAGCAATGGTCGCCGACGCTTATACAGATAATCGAAAGTATCAAAGACCTTTTACTTCACAGTATGGAAGATTTAAAATGGGCATACAAACGCTTGGAAAGCCAACTAAAGGATTATCGTTCTTTATCAGATAACAATTCTTCTTTATGGGATGCAGTCAAAAACTTTTTTACAAATGATGGAATTCTCGATTCTGCTATCCCTCGCAATCTGGGAAAAAGTCAAAAATTTTTGAACTTTAAGTATCAAGATTTTACCCACCGCTATAATGAATTCCAGGAGCTTGACACTCAGGTCGATAAGATCATGACAAAATTTTCTGATTATGATCTTTTGGATTCTATCGACCCCGAAGAAGCTCATAAGTTTAAGCAAATTTATCGTGTATTGAAAATTTGGGAACAAAACTTAAATGTGAAGGTGCTCACAGAACTTGAACTTATACGAGGAATTCACAGGATCATCAATCCTGAAAAGGCTTCTCAAGTTTTTAAAGACTATTATCTTGCTATCAAAAATCAAGTTTTTGATCTCAGCCGCCGTTTGAAATACCGTCCTGAAAGCGAAATTGTAAAAAACAAAGAACATATACAGAGTGTTTTAGCTCATTACCGGTTAGAACTGCATACGTTAGGGGCCACGACTGCTAAATACAGAGAATTTCTTCTTAAAAGTGATCCCGATCCCTATGTGCGTACTCGAGGAGGCTTTTCAGAGTGGGTCATTGGCCTGGAACCAACTGCGGCTAAGCCATTGCTTTATCAAGAATATGATATCGAATCGCTGGACCAAACGATTTTAAATTTTTCTGAATCAGTCCGCAAAAATGAAATGTCTACGGATCATAATGAGGAGTTGGATAATGAGATTTGGGAAATTTTGCATGATATGGGTCAACCTCTAGCTTCAAAGCAAATGATGGAAGTGCGTAGTCGTCAGTTTGTTGAACATTTGCAATCATTAGATGAGCTTGCTTCATCCGACCCATTGGTGGTTGAAAATGTCACCAAGTTCCTTTCAAGAGCTCTTAGAGCTGATTGGAAATATAATATGCTCTTTGATATTCCGGAATTTCATTTGCTATACTCTATCCATCAGGGCATTTTAGGGCCTGATTCTGATCGTGCTCATGTGACTCGCATGGGGGAGTTCAGAATATTAACCGAAAGATTATTTAAGTGGATAAAGGAGAAAAAGCTGATCCGTCATCACCATGATGTTGAATTAGATATCAATGATATCAAAGAAAGTCTCCAAGATATGCTTGCATATGTGCAACGAACTGCCAAAGACCCTGTTCTCTTTAATAAAGAGAATGCAGCAAGCATTATTCAGGATATCTCCAAAAAGCTTTTGGAATACCGCTATCTATTTAATCATTTTTTTCATCAGCTCAGAGGCATCGAGTCGGATGAGAAACTACTGCGAAAGCAGTTTCTTTTTGTCGACCACTACTTTGAATCAATTGAGAATAGACTAATTGAGATGCGCAATGTCCAATGGGACTAAAATCACTTAGCCGCGAATGCGGCAGCAGCAAACTTTTGTCGGCGCATTCGTGACTCAAAGGCCCTGTATTGCGCTTCACAAGCCGCCCCTGCGGGACTTATATTCAAATATTCCCTACCCATAGTTTGCCCCTATCGGGACTACACTATGGGCTTTACACAATTAGCCCCAATTCGGGGCATAATGCAGAAGTGCCAAAAAATATTTTTAAGTAATGCTTAAATTAGTTTTCAATAAATAAAACTTTGCTATGCTTTATTGCTAAAACAAAAACAAATTATTTTGTCAACAAAAAGATTAAAAATATTTTTTGGCACTTCTGCATTGCCTCGAAT
>JACCVN010000063.1 GCA_013698165.1 Parachlamydiaceae bacterium
CAGCCATAAGATTCTTAGCTTCTTTTTCAAAATCATCGAAGTGTCTGAACCATAGGTCTGTATCTGCTTTTTCAAAATTATAGTGGCTCCATTGGACTTCATTGTTAAAGTAGATGTCGCCATAGGTGAGTTCTTCGTTGTACTGTATATCAAAAATGCTTTTCACATTCTGAAGGTAGAGCGCCAAGCGTTCAAGCCCGTAGGTGATCTCTGCGGTCACAGGCTTTAAATTCATGCCGCCAAGCGCTTGGAAATAAGTAAATTGTGTGATTTCCATTCCGTCCATCCAAACTTCCCAGCCTAGTCCCCAAGCTCCTAGGGTGGGGGCCTCCCAGTCATCATGAACAAAGCGGATATCATGTTGGCTAAGATCGATTCCAATCGCTTTTAAGGATTCCAAATAAAGATCTAGAATATTTGGAGGCGAAGGTTTCATAATCACCTGCCCCTGAAAATAATGCTGTACACGGTTAGGATTTGTTCCGTAACGACCATCAGAAGGACGGCGGCAGGGCTCAAAATAAAAAGCTTTATAGGGCTCAGGGCCTAAACTACGTAAAAATGTGGCCGGATTAAAAGTTCCTGCACCGGTTTCAACATCATATCCTTGATGAATCACGCACCCTTGTTTTTCCCAAAAATTCAATAGCCTCTTAAGCATCTCTTGAAATGTGATCATCGCCGTCCACCTATAAATGTCGTTTTGGAATGCAATTGTACATCAGAATGCTATATTTATCCTTATAATCTGATCATGTATTTAGAAAAAAATCTAAAGGCGAGTCTGAATAAGGGATTGACAAGGTGAACAATGTTAAAGTTTTTTGAGTATATACCTCCGTCCCTTTACCCCTAAAGTCGAGGCAGTCTTGCCTTTTTAATAATCTAATCTTGCTATTTCTATTAATTCTCCTAATCGGAACTTAACTCTAGAAAAATAGTGCCATCTATGTTATTATCAATTGAATTATTATCAAGGAATCACCTATGTCTGACTTATGCGCACTTTCATTCGACGAATTACAGCAGTGGATTGAACTCCAAGGTGGAAAAAAATTCCAGGCTAAACAAATTTTTGAATGGGTCTACAGCAAATCGATCACTCGGTGGGAAGAGATGACAAATCTCAGCATCGATCTACGCGCTAAAATGGCCTCCAGTTTCCACTTACCGACACTTCAATTAGTCAAAGTTACACCATCAAATGACTTGGAAACTTATAAATTTTTATGGAAGCTATCCGAGGGAAACTTCGTTGAATCGGTCTTGATCTGCTCAGGAATTCGCCGGACAGTCTGCGTTTCTTCACAAGTTGGATGCCCTGCACGCTGCGCTTTTTGTGCTTCTGGACAGCAAGGTTTTGTGCGCAATCTGCGCCCTGCAGAGATTGTTGAACAGATTGTTCAAATCAACCATTGGTTAAAAGACAAAAGTGAACGCGTTTCTCACGTCGTATTTATGGGCATGGGCGAACCCTTCAAAAACTATGAAGCTGTCATCAAAGCTATTCGATTGATTAGCGACCCGTTAGTTCTAAACATTTCTCAGCGCCGCATTACCGTCTCTACTGTAGGCATTACAGAAGGTATTCATCGCTTTACGAAAGAAGGGCTAAAAGTCAGTTTGGTCCTTTCACTGCACGCGCCAAGTCAGCATATCAGACAAAAAATTATCCCTTATGCTCGTAAGTATCCACTTGAAGACATCATGAAAGCAATGGATGACTTCAGCCTAAAAACTAAACGCGATGTGACTTACGAATATATCCTTCTTGAAGGCATTAACGATCATCCTGACCATGCCTTTGAACTCGCCAAGCTCCTAAGAGGCCGCCAATGCACCGTGAATCTGATCCCTTACAATCCTGTCAGAGGCATCAGACTTAAACGCCCTGCCAATAAGGCGATTAAAGATTTCCGTAGCGTTCTATTTGGTTCAAAAATCGTCAATACTTGCAGGTATACAAAAGGTGATGATATTGCTGCGGCTTGCGGACAGTTAGCCATGATGGAAAAATTGGTAACCCAAGAAAAATTGCTGGATAAACCGGAAGATAATCAAAACAAATTGTCTCTTGCTTCGTAGAGTTAAATGTAGTATAATAAAATTAAGAATGGTAATAATTTGAATCAGGAGATTAATGATGAAT
>JACCVN010000072.1 GCA_013698165.1 Parachlamydiaceae bacterium
CATAACCTTTCTATTTTTCCAATATTAACTATCAATTTCTATCATTAAAGATCTCGCAGAAAATCATTCACGGCAACTTCTTCAAAAAGTTCTTATAACAAACCTGGGGGCGTTATAAGGAAGTCCCAATCGGGGCAAACTATGGGAACAGAATAAAATAAACATTAAGTCCCAAAGGGGCGGTTTGTGTTAACAGCTAATTCCTTGGTGAAAATTAATTCCCATTTTATTAATGTATTAGTCAAAATCGCTTAAACAAACAAATTGTGTGCAATCATTAATACCCTATAAAATATATTAATCATAAAACTGCCTTTGGCGCGTTACATACCAAATTGGTAGAGTCTTTAACAAATACACAATAAACACTATTTGCAAAAGATCGAGTCTTCTACTTGTATAATGATTGTTAAAGTAGCTATTGTTGTAGTATTTCTTTCATTTGTAGCAACAAAGCTTTAATACCAAATAAATCGTCTCCTCTCATTTTACAGCTTGAATGAAGCTAAAAATGTAGCCTGCTGCGTCTCGCAGCAGGAATCAGCGAAGCGTACATGTCAATTGCTCATCTAGTACCTGCTGCGAGACGCAGCAGGCTACATTTTCCCATGCAATAAATTTTTGTAGATAGAAAGATTTAAACTATTGAATATATTATTTCTGTTCGATTAAGAAATCTCAATGCTCCTAACCAATTCATGAAAATATTTGGATCTTTTCAAGCTCTCTGCGATGTTGCCCTCATAACCCTCAGAAGGATTCTTTTCTTTAATTTCACACTCAGCTTAAATTTCTTTGTGTTCGCGTGGGTAGGCACACAAAAAAAGATTAAGAGAAAAGCATGATCTGAATGCTGAGTCCCGATTTTATGCCTTTTAAGCTATAAGATCTGAAATGAGGTCGCCAAGAGGAGCATCGCCAGTGATCTGTTCCAGGGAAGGTTTGAAGCGATAAGTCCAATTGTCATCGGAGACTATACCGGGAGTATTAATCCTTTCATCTTCAAGGATATCCCAGACCATATCCCGAAAAAAAGCCAGATATTCACCCAATAAATTAATGTGAAAAAGGCTTGTGGTATGGTGGCTGTCGTAAAGAATTGCAAACTGCTGATCAGAAGCAAGTGGGGTTACATATTCCCATCCCTTTGCAGAGGCATATACCTGGGATTCTTCAGGGCTTTGGACCCACCAAAGAGATAAGGGAGCAGAGTCATGTGTCGATACAGTCGTCATACTTAGGGCAGGATAGGCATCAAGTGGAATGAATTTACTATCTCCTTCCCAATTGCGTTCCCAGCGCATAACTTTTGTTCCGCAGACCCCTAAGTCTTGAAGATTTTGACGCACTTCATTGGGGATGTTGCCGAGATCTTCCCCTATTGGAAGCATTGATGACTCTTGGAGCATCGCTGAAAGAATTTTCTCTCCTTGAGGTATCCACAGCTGTTCTTCTTGTGGGATGAACCATCCATTTTTAGATTTTTCACCTTTTGCAATACCCCAGATACGATAGAATCCTACAACGTGATCGAGACGGTAGATGTGATAAAAATTTGAAGCGACAGATAAGCGTTCCTTCCACCATTTAAATCCGTCTTTACCCATCTCATCCCAGTTGTAGAGGGGGAACCCCCAATTTTGTCCATCATCGGAATAGTGATCAGGGGGAGCACCTGCAGAAAGCTCCATATTAAAGAACCGTCTATTGAGCCATACATCAGCACTTTCACTGTTTATGAGAATCGGAAGATCACCTTTTAAGAAAATTCCTAAACTGTCGGCATGGGCCTTAACAGCCTTCATTTGCTCGAAACATAAGTATTGGATGACTTGATGGTAGGAGACCTGAACCTCATATTTTTCGGTAAGTTGCTTTAAAGAGTTTTCACTGGGATTTTTAATCTCTTCCGGCCAATTTTCCCAGCTTTGCCAGTTGCATTCTTTACGTATCGATTTAAATAGTGCGTACCCTTTTACCCATGGGTTATTTTCTGCAAATTTCTTATAGCCTTCGCTTTCAATAATACTTTCAGAATGCTCTTGGAAATAGGCTTTTAAAAAAATGTTGCGATTGACATGAAGCTGATGATAGGGAATGCGCTGGCAGTAAGTGAGCTTTTGTGCTTCTTTGAGCATTGTTTTGAGAATTGGATTACTATCTACGTTTGGCAATGCGGACAACCCGAGATGCAGAGGGTTTAAGGCAAAGGCAGAAAGAGCTCCATAAGGACTTGTGTCCTCGCCAGTATCATTTAGAGGAAGCAGCTGTACAACATCCAAATCTAAACTATTGCACCAAGAAAGCAGGGGAATGAGATCTGGGAATTCACCAATCCCCGCACTGTTTTTCGAATGCAAAGCAAAAAGGGGAAGATTGATGCCATGATGGTGTTTAATACCAATGCGTTCCCATTGACCTGCTGCCGGGGTACTTTTAAGTTCAATTTCGGTATCGTCCATATCTTAAATCCCTCTTTTGAGGAAGCTGTAGCTGTAGATGCCTGTCGAGCATCCAGAAGTATATTTAATTTTTAGGGCGTAGCGTCCAACACTTTGAAT
Source organism: Parachlamydiaceae bacterium (assembly GCA_013698165.1). Taxonomy (GTDB): domain Bacteria; phylum Chlamydiota; class Chlamydiia; order Chlamydiales; family Parachlamydiaceae; genus JACCVN01. Next base: position 2,562 of record JACCVN010000072.1, read on the forward strand.
GCTGATAGCGCGCACATCCTCATCGACAGCCTTGGATGTAGCAATACGCTGGCCGGTAAGTTCGTCGACGCAGCCGGCGCAAGGACAGTTTTTCTGAAGGTCACTGAGACGATACTGATTTTGGGTTCCGTCATTCCAATTAATCTGAAAACTGTGGTTATCGGTTTGCTTAATAGCCGTAATTGAACTATTTTCGGTTTTCATTTAAGACATCTCCTTCCAGGCGAGTTCAAAATTCAGTAATGCACCACGGCATTGCTCTTTGAGAGACTCAATTTCTTTAGTGGCATGTTTGGCGATAGCCAGGAAAGCTTTGGCAGAAGACGATTCAATCTCACCAGATTTTGGTATTAAAACTTCTCCTGTATCACCGCAGCGGCAGATTTCCGGATCGATAGGCACTTCACCTAAGAATGGGACACCTGATTGTTCAGCAAGTTTGCGTCCGCCACCGGACCCAAAAAGGCAAATTCTCTCATCGGTCTTTGGATGGTAGTAGCAACTCATATTTTCGATGATTCCTACGATGGGAACTTTTAGCTGATCAAACATATGCATGGCTTTACGCACATCCAGGATAGCAACTTCTTGAGGCGTCGTGACAATGATTGCTCCCGTTAGATTGGCTTGTTGGCTTAAGGTCAGCTGGATATCCCCTGTGCCTGGCGGGAAGTCGATGATCAAATAATCTAAAGGACCCCAATCAACGCCTTGAATAAATTGAGTAATAATGTTATTGGCAATTGGTGCACGCACAACCGTTGCCTCTGAAGTGTGGCGGAAGTAGGCCATCGAAATGACTTTGATCCCATGGCAAAGGGCTGGAATCAGGAATTGACCTTTTTGAGCCGGTGATTTTTCTTCGGGAAGCATTTTTCGCACCGATGGACCATAAATATCGCTATCCAGGATACCTACACTGAAACCTTGATGCTGCAGTGCTAAGGCCAGGTTGACCGCGACCGTAGATTTACCCACACCACCTTTCCCGGCAGCCACTGCAATAACAGATTTTATGCCTGCAAGAGGTTTGACTTCGGTTTTTTTGTACATAGGTAGATTCATTTAATGTTCTCATTGATAATGTTTGGCAGCAAGGGTTCTATGCGGAAGAGCTCTTCTGCGACTATACCGATGCTATAAAAAAATACAAAGAAACTTTCAATTTCCTTCCAGTCAAATTGGCGAGTAGTCCTATTACCCCGAAGTCGAACCAAATCCTCTTGGAGTGAGTTATAGGTGGATTTTAGATCATATTCAATGAGTACCGTTTGACGATCATCACCTGTTTCCAGTTGCCTGGAGAAACTTTGAAAAGCACCTTCTGAGGCTTCAGTAAAATTTTTGAGTTTCTCCAGTAGGGGTTCATCCAGCATCTGCAATAATTTGCTTTTCTGCAATTGTTTTAATGTGATGATCGCATCGAATGCATTTTCAATACTGTGGATGAGGATTTTCCAATCCTCCATTGTCGATTGACGGATCACTTGCTCGAGGTTAACTTCGTCTAAGAGATTTTTATTGTTTTCGAAATTTTCATAAACATCATCACGAAGTGCCTGAAAAAGCTTATTGTGACGTTCTGAATCTGTTTTAATATCCATAGAGATTTCAAAAAGTTTAGACAACGATGTCAAGATTTTAGCCAGATTATTCCGGATTTTATCCGTTGCTTCAGACGGCCATAGAGAATGCGCAACGACAACAGCAATAAAGATTCCCATACAGGAGTCCATAAAGCGAAAGAGGCCGAACCAGAAGAGAGGTATCTCAGGGCGCAGGCCTGATAAAACCATGATCACTGCTACTGTTAAACAGGCGATTCTCACGCTTTCCTGCAACTTAAAAAAAGTACAGATGATCATTGTCAATGTAATGGCAGCTCCGAGGGACATCGGGTTAGAGCCGAAGTAAGAAGTTAGGATGCAGCCAAGAACAGAGCCAATCAGCACGCCTAGAAATCGTTGCCAAGCAGCCTTGTAGGTGCCCCCCAGATGAGCTTGAAGAACGACGATGGCCGAGACCACACACCATAAGCCACTGACAAGTGTATCGGGACGTTCAAAAATACTGCTAAACCATACACCTACAAAAAGGCTCATCGCCGCGGCGAAGCCCACTTTGATGGCCCTTTTAAGCTCTACATTTATCAATTTCAAACGCCAATAGGTTTTTGAAATGATAGATGGAGTAGGTTTGTCGGTCCTGGTTGAATGGTTAAACATTTATAGTACCGATCTTGCGTCCAGGTATTTTTTGTATTCTTTTCCCCAATTTTCAATTATTTCAAAAATTTCATTTTGAATTTTAATACTTTCCGGTGAGTTTACATCTTTTTGGTTATTAGAAATTTCAGCTTTACGTATTTTTGAAATAATTTTACAGATATCAACATCTGACACGATATCTTGACACTTTTCAAATACATCTTTTTGAATCTGTTTACCAGGAATCTCAGGCAAGGGCTTGCCTTCGAGGAAATTTTTAAGTATCGTTACAATTTTCCCAATAGATTTTACTGTCAGTAACCCACTAGCATCTGCACCATAGCCCTCGGCTTCTTTTTCAAATCCTATAATTGACAATTTACACAGAGTTATTCTCGGATTATGATCACTCATATTGATTTTAAAGCTTTCGGGGGTTGTCTGATTATCAGAAATTGTATGAGTAGAACTTGATGATGTTTCAAGGTCATTTACAGAGTTTGTAGGAGTTTCATCTTCAATATTTTGTTCTTGCGCGTCTTCAACTTTTGAGAGGCCTGAAGTTGTTTTTTCTGGCGTAGTTATTTTTTCTAAAGAAAGATTGGTATTTCCACTACGATTTTTTTTATCTGTGATACTTTTTCCTTTTGGAACGCTCTTAGACGTGTTGTTGCTAGAAATTGTCGATGTTGTCGGCGTTGTAGTCGTTGTCGAAGTTGTTGAAGTTGTTGAAGTTGTTGAAGTTGTCGGCGTTGTAGTGGTTGTCGACGTAGTTGGAGTTGTTGTGGTTGTCGAGATTGTTACCTTCGTTGAATTGTTGTTTGGAGTTTCAATTTTGTTTAATGTATTAGGGTCGAGTGGAGAAATTTTATTTGTTGTCGTTTGTGAGTTTTGAATAGGCGGTTTTGACGTTGGTTTTTGAGATGAATTTGCTAGCGTTTTTTGTGTTAGAGCTACAGTAAGCGAAATCTCTGGAATAAACAATAAACTTGGACATGAAACTTTTGGGGAGAAAAGGATGTGTAAGCTAATAATTGTAAGCCGATCATGTTCATCAATTAGGTATTTCGAAGCGTAAGGAAAGTTTTGGGGATCCGAATTTCGCTCATCACGTTCTTGCTTAGTTTTATCAAATATTAATGTAGCAGTATATGTCTCACGAGGCTTAATACCCTTAGGTAAAACTGATGCACCAGCATAACTTGCTGTCAGTCCTGGAGGAAAGGGACGCGTATGTTTAAACTCTCCATCTTTAATACCCATAGTCATGTAGCCAGCCTTTATTACCGAATAACCTTCCTGAACCTTTCCAGTGAGTGTAGAAATGCCATTAACAAGTGTGTTCATATTAGACTCCTTATAGAAATTAGAATTACCATTTAGCCACTGGAGGCATAGAGCAGAGAATAGCTTCTGGGTTGCCACCAGACAGAAAACCAAATTTTGTGCCCCGATCGTAGAGCAGATTGAATTCGACGTAATGGGCGCGAGTTTCATGTTGATGTTCGATTTCATGAGGAGTGAAAGGCTGAGTAATGCGTTGTTGGTAAATTGGGATGATTGCTTCGATTAAGCTATTACCAACAGCTTGCCACATGGCCAGGTCTTTGTCGAAGTTACCCGTATTGTAATGGTCAAAAAATAGACCTCCGACACCCCGTTCTTTTTTGCGGTGGGGAATATAAAAGTAGTCTTTTGCATTTTTGGAGAACTGTTCATAAAGAGCATGATCATGAGGAAGCAAGGTTTTTTTGGCGACATTATGAAAATGTTCTTTATCTTCTTCGTAAGGAAAGCCCATTGGTGTTAAATCGTAGCCGCCGCCAAACCAGTGCTTATTGGCCGTTTGAATATACCTGATGTTCATATGTACGGTAGGGGCATGAGGATTCAGCATATGAGTGATCAGGCTCACTCCAGTAGCATAAAAAGGACCTGTCCCATCTTGCATTGGGAAGTTATCTCCAGAGACCGCTGACCAGTTCACTGCGGCTTTTTCGAATTGATCTCCTCTTAGCAGCGATATTTCACCCCCACCACCAGTATGATGATCCCAATGCTTGCGTTGGAATTGTTTGGCGGGCTCCAATTTTTCAAATTCAGCAATAATTCGATCTCTTAGGTCTTTTAGGAATGGAACAATCTGTGGCGGGGGAGTAATTGGCATAGGGAACCGCGATTAAGAGTTGGAGATGCTTTCGATACTGCAAACTATCCTATTCTTAGATTCTTGTCAAAATGTAGGCTGCTGCGTCTCGCAGCAGGAGTCAAGTTGCATACAAGTGGCTTAAAGTAAAAGGTTAAACCTTCCGCAACCGTAGTTTGATAGTCCAATTCCGAGTTTGGACGTGACAAGTCAAAATTTCTGCAGACTACAGCCCCGCCCCCAAAGTCTATTTGCACGGCCTTTGCTCTGGCACTCCAAACTCGGCATAAGAAATGCCAAGCTACTTGCTGCGAAAGATTTTGGCCTTATACGTCTAAATTAATTGTCAGCTCATGCGTTTCGCAACTGCAGGCATATGCAGCCTACATTTTATACACAAAGATTTTGGAATGGTACCAGTCGTCGATTTCTACAGTGTTTATCGGTTTTAGCCCTGGAATGCTAAAAGTATTGCTGACCAGTAGGGTTCCGGGGTTTAGGCTTTTTTCTAGCTTAACTTTAAGTTTTTGCATAGCTCCCGGGTATAAGTAGCAAACGATAAGGCCGGCGTCGTTTAATTGGAGATCAAAAAAATTGGAGCAATGGAAGGAAAGATTAGGCTGAGGAAACAAAATAAGGTGCAAGCGACAAAGTAGATAGGGTATAGGGGAGTTCTCATAGGCTTTGATAGGATTTGACGGGTATTTTTTCGCTAGAGGAAATGCCAATGTGCCCCAGCCGGAGCCAAGTTCATAAATTGAACCCTCGATACTTTCGGGAATTGAGTTAAGTAATTTTGTAGCGACTCGTGCGGACGTGGGCATTGGTGATATGCCGTTTCGAATAGTCCAGTAGATAATGGATGCCGCTGAGGCAATGAGAATGAAAAAGAAGAGCGCCACGATAATTGATGAAAACATGAACGCTCTCCATTGAGCTTATTTATGCGTTATATGAGCTTGAGCTCACTATGCCGCCTTTGCCCGTCCAATTCGTATGATGGAATTCTCCGCGTGGAGTATCGATACGCTCATAAGTATGAGCGCCAAAATAATCGCGCTGTGCCTGTAGCAGGTTGGCAGGCAGTCTTGCAGTGCGGTAGCCATCATAGAAAGAGAGAGCTGATGCATAGCAAGGCGTAGGGATACCAAGCTGCACCGATGTGGCGACAGCTTTGCGCCAACCAGCTTGTGCGTCATTGATCTCTTGGGCGAAGTAGTTATCCACCAGAAGACTTTTAAGTTTAGGGTTGTTATCAAAAGCCTCTTTAATTTTCCCTAGGAATTTGCTGCGGATGATGCATCCTGCGCGCCACATGAGAGCAATGCCGCCATAGTTTAGGTTCCAATGATAGTCTTGAGCGGCTTGACGCATAAGCATAAAGCCTTGGGCATAGCTAATGATTTTGGAGGCATAGAGAGCATGTTCCACAGAGTCTATGAACTCTTTTTTGTCGCCCTTAAACGATTCTGAGGGTCCTTTTAAGATTTTGCTGGCCATCACTCTTTCATCTTTCATGGCAGATAGGCAGCGTGCAAAAACGGCTTCACTGATAAGCGTCAATGGCATGCCAGAATTTAGGGCGTCGATGACAGTCCATTTGCCTGTGCCTTTTTGGCCGGCCACATCCAAAATTTTGTCAACTAATGCGGTGCCATCGGTGTCGTTGCAAGCAAAAATGTGGCTTGTGATTTCAATGAGGTAGCTATTGAGCTGATGTTCATTCCATTTCGCATAAATGTCATGAAGTTGTGCGGGGGTATAGCCTATTCCGGATTTTAGCAAGTCATAGGATTCGCAGATCAACTGGATATCACCGTATTCAATGCCATTATGAATCATTTTTACATAATGACCCGCGCCGCCTTCGCCTACCCAGTCGCAGCAAGGTTCACCTGAATCTGCTTTGGCAGCTATTGCCTGAAAAATCTCTTTAACAAATGGCCATGCTTTTGGATTGCCGCCTGGCATGATTGAAGGGCCATTTCTTGCGCCTTCTTCACCGCCAGAGATTCCTGAACCAATGTAGAGAATGCCTTTTGCTTCCAATTCCTTACAGCGTCTTTCTGTGTCAGTGAAAAGACTATTACCGCCGTCGATTAAAATGTCGCCTTCAGAGAGATGAGGCAAGCAGTGCTGAATGAACTCATCAACGGGATCTCCTGCTTTGACCATCAGGATAATTCTGCGGGGTCTTTTGAGTTTGCCTATGAATTCTTCTATTGAGTAAGTCCCGATGACCTGGGAACCTTTGGCAGGTCCGGCGAGAAAATCATCAACTTTTGAGGTTGTGCGATTGAAAACGGCAATTTTATAGCCATGATCATGAATATTTAGGGCCAAATTTTGACCCATAACGGCTAAGCCAATTAAGCCGATATCTGCTAGTCCGTTGTCTTTTGGTTCTGACATAATAAAATCTCCAGGGTAAAACCTGATTTTATACCTTTTAACGTCAAAGTCCAGTGAAATATTTTGTATACTTGAGCATTTATGATATGTTACAGCTAAAAAGTAAAAAAAAGATTCGGTATGGATAGGGCTGTGAATTTTGATCAAATTGAAACAATCTCTTGTTTAGATGAAAAAGGTGTTTTGTCATCGAATTTTAAAAATACTATCGATGACCAGATTATGATTAAAGGCTATAAAATTATGCTGCTGACGCGGCATATCGATGAAAGAATGATTACGCTGCAGAGGCAAGGGCTAATAACATTTGCCTTAAGCTCTTATGGTGAAGAGGCTTGTTCTGTGGCTAGTGCGGCTGCTTTAGAGATGACAGATTGGATTTATCCGCAGTATCGTGAAAATGGGGCGATTTTCTGGCGCGGGTTTACGCCCAAGCAATATGTCGACCACATGTTTTGTAATGCTAGCGATCTTATTCACGGCCGGCAGATGCCCAATCACTTTGGTTCTCGTGAGTTAAATATCGTTCAAGTTTCATCTCCGATTGGGACAAAAATCCCGCATGCCGCGGGCTGTGCTTATGCGATGAAGCTGCTCAACGAGAAAAATGTGGCTGTTTGCTATTTTGGTGAAGGGGCCACATCAGAAGGAGATTTCCATGTCGGTCTCAATTTTGCGGCAGTGAGAAAGGTGCCGGCCATATTTTTTTGCCGCAATAATCATTACGCCATATCAACGCCAAGCGAACAGCAATTTGCTTCAGATGGTATAGCTCCGAAAGGGATTGGCTATGGTATTCAGGCTGTGAGAGTGGATGGAAATGATTTTATTGCCGTTTATGACGTCGTCAGAACAGCCCGTAAAAGATGTGTAGAAGGGCATGGCCCAGTCTTAATTGAGGCCATGACCTATCGTTTGGGATCTCATTCCACTTCGGATGACCCCACGCTTTACCGCAGTGAAGAGGAGTTCAATACCTGGGCAGTCAAAGATCCTCTACTGCGGTTAAAAATCTACCTGGAAGGTCGCGGACTCTGGAATGACGACAAAGAAAATGAATGCCATGCAAGAATTGTCAAGGACGTCGATGAGGCCATTGCAGAAGCAAAGCTGAAAGGGAAGCCTGACTTGCACACGATGGTAGAAGACGTTTATTTTGCTGTTCCGCAGACCCTGGAAAGCGAATATAAGGAAATGGTAGATGCACTTCAGAAGGAGTAATTTGTCCGATTATGGCAGTAATAAACATTATACAGGCACTCAATCAAACCCTGCATCAACAGTTTGCTAAGGATGCCCGACTTCTGACATTCGGGGAAGATGCTGGAGCCTTTGGAGGCGTTTTCCGCGTGACTTCCGGATTGCATAAAGAGTTTGGCGAAGCACGCTGCTTTAACACTCCATTGACAGAAAATGGAATCATTGGCTTTGGCATAGGCATAGCGCAAAAAGGACTTTTTCCAATTTGTGAAATACAATTTGCCGACTACATTTTTCCTGCTTATGATCAGATAGTCAATGAGATGGCAAAAATGCGCTATCGCACAGGGAATCAATATTCCTGCCCCATGGTGATACGTACACCTTATGGTGGGGGGATTCACGGCGGACATTATCACTCCCAATCTCCTGAAGCACAGTTTTTGCATACTCCAGGAATACAAATCGTTTTTGCCTCGGGACCCTATGATGCTAAGGGGCTTTTAACATCAGCCATCCGTTCCAATGATCCAGTGATTTTTTTTGAGCCAAAGAGACTATATCGAGCAATAAAAGAAGAAGTGCCTGAAGAAGAATATGCAATTCCTTTTGGAAAAGCGCATTTGGCAAAAGAAGGTACGGACGTCACTTTGGTGGGTTGGGGTGCGCAGCATCATCAGAATATGGAGGCGGCACTTGCACTTTCGGGTCAGGGGATCTCTGTGGAAGTGCTTAATTTGCGTACTTTAAACCCGTTGGATATTGATGCCATCACGACATCTATAACTAAGACCGGTCGCTGCTTAATTGTGCATGAGGCTCCCAGGACAATGGGTTTTGGTGCTGAAATTGCTGCCATCGCTACTGAGGTCTGTTTTTTACATTTGAAAGCTCCTATAAAGAGACTTTGCGGTTTGGACACCCCATTTCCAAATGCTTTGGAAAAGGAATATTTACCAGATGCCTATAAAGTTAAAAAAGCGATCATTGAACTTTTGGAGTATTGACAATGGGAAAACATTTTGTTGTAACCTTTCCTGATATCGGTGAAGGAGTTCATGAAGGCGAAATCATCGAATGGTTGAAAAAAGAAGGTGACACGCTATGTCAAGATGAGCCTGTGGTCGTTGTGATGACAGACAAAGCTACCGTAGAGCTTCCTGCCCCTCAACCTGGAAGGTTAGCTAAGCAGCACTATCAGCCCGGTCAGATGGCACTTAAGGATAGTCCTCTTTATGAGATCGAGCTGGCAGAAGGGCAAGACGACAATCCGGAAACTATTACACCTCCCGCAGTTCCACAAGATGCAGGATTAAATTTAGCAGCAAACTTAAATAAACCTTCCTCAAGCCCATTAAAATCGGCTCAAAAAGAAAAGCCTAAGGATGGCGCTGCGATGGCAATCCCGCAAGTACGTCGCTTGGCCTCGGAATTGGGGATTGATCTCGATAAGATACACGGCAGCGGAAAAGATGGACGTGTGGTCCTTGAGGATTTGCATTCTAAGGAAAAGGGTGTACGCGGCAGCAGTCCTGTTTTATCTCTGCCTGATGATGAAGTCATTCAGGTCATAGGCATAAAAAAATTGATGGCCCAAAAAATGGCTGAATCAAAAGCGCGCATTCCCCATTTCTCTTATTTTGAGTCAGCCGATGCCACTCGGCTTATACAATTGAAGCAGCATGTAAAACATGAAGCTAAAGAAGAGGGATTGCATTTGACGTATATGCCATTCATTATTCGGGCATTATCTTTTTGCATTAAAACCTACCCATTGCTGAACAGTTCTTATGATGATGAAACGAGTAAATTACATATTCATAAGCATCACAATATTGGCATAGCGATGTCTACACCCTTAGGCTTAATAGTCCCTGTGTTAAAAGGTTTAGAATCAATGAGTATGGGTCAATTGGTGCATGCTTATGAGGAATTGATTGATCGTGCCCGCACATCAAAACTACTGTCTTCCGATATGAAAGATGCAACGATCACCATAAGTAATTTTGGCATTGCTGGTCATGGACGTTGGGCCACACCGATCATCAACTTCCCTGAAGTAGCAATTTTAGCTGTGGCAAAAATTCATCAACAACCCGTTGTAAAAGAGGGAAATATTGTTATTGGGAATCTTATTAACCTATCCTGGAGTTTTGATCATCGTGTCATCGATGGCGATCTGGCGATGCACATTTCAGATACCTTTTGTAAGTTATTGCAAAATCCGGCCCAGTTGCTTTAGAGGGTTCGGCGGTATATGTCCATAGCACACTGTCAAGGTTGAATTTTCGACTATTTCTAGCGTGAAACTCCCGTGGTTTGTCGATCGTAAAAGGGGCTGTATTGGCTAATAC
>JACCVN010000493.1 GCA_013698165.1 Parachlamydiaceae bacterium
ACTTTGAAAAATGAATATCCCGAAGAGAATCGGAATGCCTATCAACAAATGATTCTGTCAAATTTAAAAACTTTTATTCAAAAAGTTAATCAATAATCATTTGTAAGACGCTCGAAAAAATTTATGATTGTTTCCGAGCGTTTTATTTTACAACTACGTGATAAAAAAGAGTGCCACTTATTTCCTGGGGCGGGTGGCCGAATTGATTAGATCACTTTGCGCCTTTGATTTCAAAAAGTGACTGAATTGTCATTTTTTGTTAGCAAAAAGTGACAAAAACGTCATTTTTCTCTAAATAAAGTTATTTTAAAATGATTAAACTATTTTATATCTTTCTTGACTAAGATTGACTATCTTATTTTTTATTGACGAGAAATTTAATCATTGGTACTCTTTGCCCACATAGGTAACTTAGAATACTCCTTCGATTTCATCGTCATAGGAATACAATTAAATTTAAAAAAATAACAAGGATAATGTTATGTTAGTGCAAGGCACCGCCCCTTTCGGTTCACATGGTTCTCAATCTTTACAAGAAAAAGATTTTACTAAGATGAGTAAAAAGAATTCTTTAGAATTAGGGCTACAATCCCAAATAGGAATGTTGTTAGAAATAGTTGGAAATTTAAACACAAAGAAAAATTTAACCGGAACAGCGGAAAGATTAGAAGTTCTTGATGGTTTTGTTTTTTCTATACCAGTTGATTCTATAGAGGTCCAAAAGATACAATTGCAAATGGTGAGAATTTTACAAGTTGTAGAAAATCTTCCCAATAACAACCCATTTGATATAAGAAGAAGAGACAACTTTTTAGAGGAATTTTCATCTTTGAATCTACCACATATTGGGTCTACTACTTTACAAAGCATAGTACTACAAATGAATATGTTGCTAGGAGTTATTAAAGATCTTCATAATGTTCATAAAAGTGAGATTCCTGGTTATCATATGATTGAGCGCGATAATCTTCTAATGAAGATCAATGAAATTGCCGAGGCTAACTTAAGGAATATATTAGCCTCTGCCAAAGTTGCACAGTCAAGCACTGAGGAAGACAAAAGCCCATTGAAGTTAGAGATATACAACAAGGCATCCCAGTTCCCCGATACTCAATCGAAAATGGAGGATTTAACCAAGTGTGCTTTAAAGTTTGTTGATGACTTAAAACAGCTTGTTAGCACATTAAACGTAGAAGCAAAAACAACTCTATAGTACCTCTGCTTCAATGCACCTAGGTGGGTGCACGATTACGCAAGGGAAAGGCGTTAAGAAGAAGTGCACACAGGCCTAAGGCTTATTCCACCTGCTGCGTCTCGCAGCAGGCGGAACATTTATTCCATTATCATTGCGGGCTTGCGCAAGCGGGCCCCTAATACAACAACTGCTGCAAACATGGCCGTGCTGCCAATGATAATGGGCATGGTGATGGTAATTCCCAGTAGCGGTCCCGCAATCAAAGGGCTGATAGCAAATGCCAGGGAGTCTACAGATTGCAATACTCCCATGATCTCGCCTTGCACATCTTCACTTACAGAATTTGACACGACAGTGGCCGCTGTGGGCCAGAATAACGCGATTCCAAATTGCTGCAAGGGGATATAAAACCAAAGCCATACAGGATTGCTATGAAACATTAGCAATGCAATTGATGTACTGCAGATTAACAAAGCAGCGCAAAGGACATATTTATCCGGAAAACGATTTACAATAGGTCGAATCAACACTCCGCAACTTAAGGCGTAAAACGCGGCTCCATAGGCATAAAAATTCCCCACTGTGGAGGTGTCAAAATGATAGGTGCTAATCCACGTCACTGGAATAAATTCCCAATAAAATGACCATCCTACGCAAGCTAGAAACACAGAAAAGAATAAGAGTTTTAAGCCCGGAATTTGAATAGCTTTTCGGATATTGAGCATGCCTAGGCCAAGACCTATTTTACCTCCGGATTTTGGAAGGTAGGTATCTTGGAAAAGAAAGACCACCATAATAAGATTTAAAAGGACGACAAACCCTGCAAGTGCAAAGGGGAGCGAATATCCGCTCAGAAATCCTAAGCTTACACCTGAAAGTATCCCACCTATAAAAGGTCCAGCAGTAAATCCAAGGCCGCAAGCCATATTCAGGATGCCAAAGTTTTTAGTCTTTTCTTCCGGGGTACTAATGTCTGCAATGGCAGCTTGTACCACGGCTGCAGTCCCTGCAGAAATTCCAACGGCAACCCGAGAGAGTAAGAGTAACGAGAAGCTTTCAAGATTTACCGCTAGTACAGCTATTAAGTATCCGATCACTCCTATAGCCAAGCTAGGAATGAGGATTTTTTTGCGACCTTTTTGGTCTGACAATAGCCCTAAAATGGGAGCGCTAAAAAACTGCGTAATTGGCATCATCGCAAGTAGAATACCCAAGCATGTTCCGCGAAAGGCATCCGAAGATTCAGGGGGCAGCAATAAGCAATCGCCTTGAAATAGCATCGATGAAAACATGGGATAGACAAGTCCAATTCCCATGACGTCGATGAACGCGATTAAAGATGTAATTAATAAAGATAATTTTTTTCGGGAAGTCATATAGCCTTAAAGTTTTAGATTTAAGTATACATTATTATTTGATTAAAGGCAATTCTTATTTTATAAAAAAAAGATTCATGGCCAATTGGTTTAAATTTTTTAAATGCAGTAAACTGCTAGAAAATATTATAACTTCAATCTTTGCATACTGCGAACTTCTGACTTGATTGACGTTGAAATATGTAAATTAAAATTTTGTTGTTGACGCCTTGACTATTTTTACAAGTCTTTACTTTTTATTAAATTATTTGAAATAAATCTTTCAATTAAACTAAATAATTTATAATTAGTTATTATTTAATAATTAATTTGGAGTTTTATGTCTATTTTAAATCCCTTTTGTCGATTTAATGTACCTGTTAGTAATCAAATCGTTAAAAATGTCATAAAATCAGAGTCAGAACAATCTATTTTATTGTCTAAATACATTCCAGTTATAGACGGCTTAATATCAAAGCATTTAAAAACAAAAATGATTGACAAATTGCACACTAATGTTAAAGGGCTAGAGGAAAAAACTGTCAATATTCTTACAC
>JACCVN010000151.1 GCA_013698165.1 Parachlamydiaceae bacterium
AGCAAACGTTTACTGTCGCAGCATTCACGGCTAGAGTATTCGTTTTGTGCAGTAAATAGTGGGATAAAAATCACATACATCTGTTAATAATTGCATCGGCATATACACCTTAAATCCACATGAAGAAATGTGTCCAAAAACAGCACAAAAACAACACCCTAACCCGTAGCTGTGGCTGTCTTGCTATCGCTCGCAAGCCTTGCTACGGACTGGGCATCAAAGGATTTTTTGATAATATCCCTCATCAACTTATTAATCTTATTGAATTTTACTAAAGTCCAAAAGTTTAGCAAAAAGGTCAAAGACCTTCTGTAGTAGACCTAAGCGATTAGCAGCAAGCTTGGGATCGCTGTCAAGGATTTTCACTTCCTCGAAAAGCTTTGCCAAAGAAGGTTGCATTTGAGCAATCAGGCTGTAGGCTTTTCCGTAGTCTTGGCTATCAATGGCTTGGTCAAAAGGGGTTTCGACGCGCTGAAGATCAATGGCTAAGGCCTTTTCAGCATTTTCTTTCAACAGTTCATTTGAAAACAAGTCATGCCGATGAGCATTTAGCTGCCCTTTGGCACGCTTATAGACTTCATACAGCAATGGGAAACTTGTATTTCCCTTTCTAAAAAGATGCAGGGCATTCACCTTGCAAAAAGCCTCATAGGTATCATTAAAACCGAAAGATAAGGCTGCTTCAATTTCATCCTTATAAAAACCATAATCTAGAAAGACCGTTTTCACGCGGTTGACAATAAATGATTTAATCTCTTCAAGTAGAGGCTTGCCTTCTTTCTGCATCGGTACAGGGAAATGAGACAAACATGCCTGCAGCGTTTCCATTAACGGCAATTTACATTTTGATTCGATCAGGATTTTTGTGATTCCTAATGCTTGTCGACGCAATGCATAAGGGTCGCTGGATGAACTTGGTTTTAGATTGATTGCAAAGCATCCAATAATGTTATCAAACTTATCTGCCAAACTGATGACCATACCTGTAGAAGTTTCCGGCAGCGGAGCATTTTCACCCCTCGGCATCCAGTGCTCATCGATAGCTTTGGCGACTTCAGCATCTTCATTATTCGCAAGTGCATAGTATTGACCGATGGTCCCCTGAAGAGTAGGAAATTCATAAACCATCTCTGAAGCAAGGTCCGCTTTGCAAAGCTCTGCAGCGCGCTCAACCTTAGCAGTAGAGCTAATTCCTAGAACCTTTTGAAGGTAAAGAGCATGTTTTTTTAGGCGCATTACCTTTTCATATACCGTTCCCAATTCCTTTTGGAATGTGACATTTTTCAGTTTTTCATTCAACTGCTCGAGAGGGACTTTTAGACCTTGTTCATAAAGGAAAACCCCATCGCTAAGCCTTGCAGAAAGAACTTTAAGGTTTCCTTCACGTATTTGATCAGTCGGAGGGATATTGGCTGTGATCACAAATAGATTTCTCAATGAACCATCTGCATTCACGACAGGAAAATATTTCTGATGCTCGACCATTTCTGAGATGAGCACTTCTTTTGGAACTTTTAAGAACTCCTTATCGTAAGAGGTCATCGTTGTTTCAGGCCATTCCACAAGATTGATCACTGAAGGCAGTACTTGCTCTCGCGAAATGATCTTTACCCCATGCTGCTTTTCCAAAGCATCTAACTGATCGCTAATTAGCTTTTCGCGCTCTGCACT
Source organism: Parachlamydiaceae bacterium (assembly GCA_013698165.1). Classification (GTDB taxonomy): domain Bacteria; phylum Chlamydiota; class Chlamydiia; order Chlamydiales; family Parachlamydiaceae; genus JACCVN01. The sequence goes on from JACCVN010000151.1 coordinate 1,672, forward strand.
TTCAACCATCACAAAATGTGACTTTAGTTCTTCAAAATAATCCTGTGCTTTGCTCAATGAAAACTGCTGCGGAGCCAACTGTCTATGCCCAAATGAATGACGGCCTGCGTTAAGATCAGCGATCTCAAAAGGCACAACGTCCTTTCCAAACAATGAAACGATCCAGCGCAAGGGACGCGCAAAAGTCACATCTAAGTTCCCCCAACGCATCTTTTTGGGGAAATCTAGATTTAATATAAGCGCCGGCAGTTGATCAGCAAGGAGTTTTGCTGTGGAGGCTCCCGGAATTTCCAGATTGGCATAAAGATAATCAGTCCCTTTCACATTGCGTATCGACAGTGCCGGCTGCTTTTGGTCCCTGATATATTGCAGGTCTACTATCTCTAGTTTATTGGAGCGGAAGAATCCTCCTCCGGCAGGGGTAATTTTCCCATGACTATCAAAGGCTTGTTCGATTGCTGGCCCGCGTTTTTCGACTTCCTGAGCAGGCTTCCCCATCGAAAGCCCTTTTACATAAGCCATCAAGCGACGTGGAGTACCGTCGACTTTTAAGTTTTCATACGTAATCCCTTCCTTATCAAAAAAGCCTTTCAACGCTTTAGTAAGGTTCTGAACTCCAATAGACACGAAGGAAGCCGGGAGTTCTTCTACTCCTATTTCTAAAAGATAATCCTCGCGCCTGGAGGCGTCAGCTTGGAGAAGCTCATCGGAAATATTCTCTACTGCATTTATATTCGAGTCGCCAAAACTATCCACACTGTTTTTAAAACGGTTTAATAATGGATAATTCAACAGCTCGCGACTTTTTACATAGCTTTCTGCAATCTGCTTGGCAAGGTCTCGTATGCGTGCAATATAGCCTGTACGCTCTGTAACAGAAATAACGCCTCTGGCATCTAAAAGATTAAAGGCATGAGATGCTTTTGCCACAAAGTCATAAGCCGGCACAGGCAAATTATCAGCCATAAG
>JACCVN010000174.1 GCA_013698165.1 Parachlamydiaceae bacterium
GTAAAGATTGTAGCTCTGCAATTTCCCAGTCATGTCGAATTTTTGTCATTTTACGCTCATTATTCATAAAGTTCTTAAGAATCCATGAATTTATGAGAATATGTTGATCAAATCAATGAAAATTGAAAACGTGGGAAGCTTCATCAAACTATATTGTAGTTAATGATATTTGTTTTGAGGGTGACCGAATCAAAAGGGGCCTTCCAGAAGGTAATTGAAAAAGTCCACTAGCCGCGAATGCGGCGACAGCATGTAGCCACACGCGTAAGCGTGTGGTAAACCAAGTTATAGAGTGAGCCGAGAATGCGCCGACAGCAAACGTTTGCTGTCGGCGCATTCGCGGCTCACGGAAATTCGATTTCAACCACACGCTCACGCGTATGGCTATATGCTGCCGCCGCATTCGCGGCTAGGGTGTTCATTTTGTGAAGTTTTTGGACTCATTTCTTCATGTGGTTTATCGCATATACGATGCAAATTATTAACTTAGATGTTTGTGATTTTATCACGATATTTACTGCACAAAAACAACACCCTAGCCCGTAGCAGCCCGTAGCAAGGCTGGCGAGCGATAGCGAAGATCGCCACAGCTAAGGGAATGCAAAAACAGCCCTCAACACCCTGACAAGGGTTCTTCTCTTTTGCTGTTTAAACCTTTTTTACTTCGCATTTGGCATAAATTAACTTTTTGCGGGGCGATCGCTCTCTTTTTCCATTTCCACCACCATCGCTTCAATTTGGGCTTGTATCTTATCAAACATTACTAAGTCTTCTGGTCTGGCCTTTTCACGCATAGCTTGAATATGTGAGTTGAAAAAACTTTCCTGATCCGTTACTTTTTGATAATCAGACTCAATCTGTTTGGACTTTTTAGAACTCACTTTTTTAGTTTTTTCAACATCTTTACTCTTAACACTGTGGGAAGGCTCATCTTTTACTTTTGGAGAGTCATTGATCTCCATTTTTTCTTTTTTATTAGGACCTATTTTCATATTTACTTGGGCATCGGAAGCAATCTTTTTTTCCTTTTTTGAGGACAACTTTTTAGAACTTTCTTCACTTTTACTCATAGCATTTTGTAAAGGTCCTATTTTTTCTGCAAAGTCTTTCGTTTTAACGGTAACCCGATATACTTTATTATCCTTTTCATTAATTACATTAATACGAGTATGATTTCCATGAGGTTTCGGTTCTTTATCATGGTCGCCTTCTTTCACAAGCCTTAGTTCTTTGAATGTCAACTCAATTCTTTCCTTATCTTTACCTTCTATGACCATTTTCTTATCATCAGAAAAGGAAACTCTCTGGAAATCTTGTGGTTTGTAGTTACTTACATCCATAATCACTCCTTAGTATTAACACACAAAAATCTACATGGAACCCACAACTGTAATTCATTTTTCATGCCAAGGAACTCTTCTCTTGACGTGCTCATTTTCGGGAAAAAAAATGCTTTTGACTAGATTGAGCTAAGGGCAGTATATATTTTGGTATTTTTAAGTTTTTACTTAGGTTTTTCATTAGCAATTTCAAATTGATCTGAAAGTTTAACGTAGAAATCGGAACAAAAACAACACCCAAACTATGGCTCATAAACCTTTGTGGATTGGCTTAACATTAAAGGCACTTAACGTAAGAAATCCTTATCTGAATGCCCAGGGAAATTCGGGAGAATTTGAATTATGAATTTTTAATTACATATGCATTTAAAGTTTCAAGCCGTATAGAAATAGGGGGGTAATCGAAATCAAGTTTCCCATCTCCATTTTCTGATAAAAATAAACTGAATATTGCGAGCCCCATTTTTTTACTTATAATTTTAACATAAGAATCTTCAGCCATTATATCACATAATTGAATGATTGATTCTCTTAAATCAACCCTTTCCAATTTTTCTTTTATTAATAAATCTATTCCCCCTTTAGCAATATCTATTGATCTCTCCATCGCATATTTATCTGCTAAAATTTCTTGTTTAACTTGAGCATTCTTATCAAACATAAAGCCTGCGATCTTAGAAATTCCGCATCCAATGATATGTGAAGATATAATTGTTTTTAATTCATGTGGAAAAAGTATATTTATTGCTAAAGTAGAAATGCTATAAGAAACCAATCGTACAATGCTAGACTTTATTCTATTTTGAAGAAAAGCATCTCCATTGTCATCATTAATAATATGTCCAATTTCACGTGCCAATGCAAATTTATGAGATGGTAGGAATTCCCTTTCGATCTCTTCAATAATTTTAGATGATAACAATATTATACCTAACCCGCTATATTTTAAAGACCCAGATGCAGCAATAGGGGAATAAAAACTTTCACCTTCAGATTGGATACTAAATACAATCTTCGAGGTATCTATTCCAATTTCTTCTTTGAGAAAATTGATAATTTTATCTTTTACATAATATGAGATTCCCTTTCCTTGACTATCTATATCTTTTTGAAATTCTGATTGAATTCGATGCTTATATGACGTAGTCATGTACTTCTTTAAAGCAGTGTAACCATTGAAAATTGATGTTAAGGGTTCTGTTAACATTTTTTTGCTCCTTATAGAATAATTTAGTTTAACATAAACGCAACACTCTTATGCAATGAGTAATAAAACTATTAACATATACTCGACATAGCTGAGATCGAATAAGCTCTGACCTTTGGATCCCAATTTAGAGATCAGCAACTCTTAACATTCCGTCCCAGCGCAGTTCGAAGCGATTGGTGTTCATATAGCTACGAGCTAAGTCATTGAACATACCATAATCTTCGCTTTTGTCTACTCTCCAAAATATCTCTTCTCTTGCATCTGCCAAACGAAGCGAAAAATTTATATCCCAGAAACAAGAACAGCCCAAACAAAGTCACTTGCACCGGAAGTATCCGTCATAATGTGGGGCGGATTTAGACCGGTTTGTTGTTCTACAAATTTTCAAAACAAAAATGGACTCGTTCAAGGTTCAGGGATGACAATCCTACGAAATCCTAAGAATTGATCGGTCGCTTATTTATACCAGTGATCCTTGCTGGAACCAAAATATACTGCCCTGAATATATTGTAACGAGGAGTTACGAAGCGCATGTCATCTGCAAAGGCAACCTCAACCCCACCGCATTTTTTCGCCAAAGTAAGTGTGGTTTGAGCAACATTTCATGGTTTTAACTTTACTATCTTGAACATCTGCATTCGAGGATTTGAGGCCTGCAAAACATTTGTTTTGATAGACTCGTTGATT
>JACCVN010000189.1 GCA_013698165.1 Parachlamydiaceae bacterium
AATCCGAAACACTCCCAAATTTTATGTTTGGTGATTTCTCAAAACAAAAAGCATCATTAAAAAATGGATCTATGCTTTTATAAGCAACAATGCTGATCCAATCATCCTCTCTTTTTTCAGCTTTAAGGGCATACGTTTTTTTTTCAACTTTCGTTGGATAGAGATCAAGAGGTAACTTTAAAGACATAGGGGCATTCGTAAAAAATTCTGGAACTTTATAAGGAACGATCGAAAAGACAAAATTGTTTCTATTTTTACTTTTATATTAAAGGGCAAAAACCAGATGATTCCACGATTTTTATAATATCTGCTTCTTTTTGATTATGAGAATTCTCTACAGTAATGAAACCCTGTTTTTTTGAAACTGAAAGCCTATTATCCATAAAAGAGTGCTGCAATCTTCGTTGTACTACAGTAGGATAAAATCCATTTTGTACTATATCAGAATTAATACTCATCTTTTCTCCTATTTGTAATTACTTTTTCATCTATACTGACAATGCTCAAACGATTCAAGAGCAAGCTAAGTTTTGAGGCTGCCTAATGTATGGATGAGTATTTCTGGAAAGAGGATCGACTCCCCTTTTTCAAAAAGCTCGATGTCTATCCATTCTACCCAATGGGTGCTTCCATTATCTTCAGTAATTTGGAAGCGGTGTCTAGAATAGAGTTCAGTATTATCGAATTGCACAGAAAAAGCAAAAACAATTTCATGACCTTGGAATCCATGATGCTCGAAAATATTCTCGCAAATAAATGGACTGCCTAATATTTTAATGCCGGAACCAAGCTCTTCTAAAACTTCTCGTTTTAGCGCATTTTCAGCAGTTTCACAAAAATCTATCCCTCCGCCCAGTGGACACCATCCTTTCAATTTACCTTCGTCATCTCGAACCTCACACACAAGCAACCGATTTTCATGGGTTGCTAGGGCAATGACTTTTCCGCGGATGTTCTTTTTCGGTCGCCAGGTCTTATCTTTTGGCAGGTCAACTAAAGCGTGCTTTGCGAATGGAGTTAATGTATCAAGTATGATCTCTTCGAGCGAAACCCAGCGGTTTTCTTCTTCGGATATTAAATCCGCTCTAAAAGTAGGGTTTAATACTTTGTAGATGATACCCACTTGATGAAAGGCATATGTGGAACCCATATCAACATATTCGCATGTTGTTGTGGCAATATTTACAAATTCAAGCTTTCCTGCTTCCATAGAGGATTCTTCTAACAATTCACGCTTCAAGGTTTCTTCTGGGGTTTCTCCAAATTCAATTTTCCCTCCGGGCAATCCCCATAACCCTTTATAGGGCCCTGATTTCTTTTGCGTAAAAAGAATTTTGGAATCGCGTAAAACAACGCCGTAGGCGCCATGCCTAATAATTTGATCCATATGAAAATACCTTAGAGAGGGTTAGACCATAATCAATGTAATGCCTAGAAATAAAAGAATTATATTACGGTTGACAAATATATACAATGTTTGATATGATTAAATTTAACTTATTATTGGATTAATTATATGCGTCGCCTAACATCTTTTGCCTTCTATTACTTTTATGAAATACCCATTAGGCGGGAGATTTGCTGACGCTTGTAAAAAATTGACAAGTGTACAAAAAACCTCGCCAAAAGCGGGGTTTTTTTTTGCCCTAAAATATCCATACAATTTTAAAAATGACCAACAAGGTTTTAACATATATGTCTTACGCACAGAACTTTTACTTCTATTTCTTTTATTTTATTCCACCCATTTGGCGGGAGACATGATCACGCTGGCAAAAAATTGAGCCAGCATAAATCAAGCCCCGCCGCAAGTGGGGCTTTTTTTTTGACCGGAAAACTTTGAAAATTAAATGTGTACAAACAAGAACAAAAGGAGAAAGGCTATGAAATTACTAAATTCAGGCATGGAAAAAATGGTCATCGCAGGACCATGCGCGCTAGAATCGCGGGAGCAACTTAAGGCATGTGTACAGGTTTTAAAAAAGATGGGCGTGTCAATGGTTCGCGCATCTCTTTGGAAGCCTCGCACTCAGCCCGGCTGGGAAGGTCTCGGGTGGATGAGCCTTCCGGTATTACTTGAAGAAACTCTACCGCATAACATGATCCCAGCCACAGAAATCATTACTGCCGAGCACGCCTTAATGGTTGTGCATGCTTTAGAACATTTCGGTCCTAATGCGCAAATGATCGTATGGTTGGGATCCCGTAATCAGAACCATCTGGAACAAAAAAAGATCGCAAAAATATTGGCCACAGGACCCGAAGGAATCACATTCATGTTCAAAAACCAAATGTGGGATGATGAAAGGCACTGGCATGGGATCCATGAGCATATTGTCGCAGAAGGGTTCCCCCGCGAACGTTTAATGATATGTCATCGAGGATTTTGTCCGGGAAAAATCCCCAACCACAAAGGTTACCGCAATTTGCCTGATTTCGAAATGTCAATGCGGATTAAAGAAAAAACAGGTCTTCGAATGCTCCTTGATCCTTCACATATTGGCGGCACTCAAGAAAACGTACTTGAAATTTGCCGTCAAGCTTCGGAATACAACTTCGATGGCTACCTTATCGAAATGCACAGTGACCCGGAAAATGCTAAAACTGACGCAAAACAGCAGCTCACACCAGGTCAGCTAGAAGGCGTATTAAGTACCCTTCGACTGCCTATATACAGTAAAGAGGTCGCATGAAAACAATAGCCTATCAAGGTATTAAGGGGGCATTTAGCTATATCACCGCTTTAAGAGCATTTGGTGAAGACAATAGCTTTATTGGTTTAAGCACATTTAAAGAGGTTTTTGAACGGTTAGATAGTGGTAAAAGCGATTATGTCATGATCCCTATTGAAAATAGCTTGATAGGCTCTATTTATGAAAACTACGATCTCATGAATAGCCATGAAATGCAAATTATTGCAGAGCATTATACAAAAATTGAGCATTGCCTTCTGACAATTCCCTCCCCTCAAAAAGGAGAAACGCTAAGGAATATAACTAAAGTACTGTCGCATCCAAAGGCCCTGGAACAATGCACCAGCTTTTTCAAGGATCATCCCTGGATTGAAGCTGTAGCTTATATGGATACTGCGGCAGCTGCAGCGGAAGTCGCTACCAAGGGTGATCCAACCTGTGGAGCTATTGCTAGTGAGGCTTTCAATGGATAAATTAAATAAACTGCGCATGCGCATCGATTGGTTAGATGAACAAATAGCTTCTTTACTAAATGAAAGAATGATGGCCGCAGATCAAGTAGGGAGAATTAAGAAAACT
>JACCVN010000192.1 GCA_013698165.1 Parachlamydiaceae bacterium
GCTCAGCTGCATAGGTGAATTTAATGGATAGACCAATAGAGAAAAACGACAAGTCGTTTAGCTAAAATGAACAGGAAGGATCAAAAAGCCCTAGAAAATGCCTAGAGGGAGTAGAAATGACGAGTAAAAAATAGAATCGACATCATATGTTTTTGTTATCAACACATAAACAGGATGTCGATTCTATGACTTTAGCTTCTATCAAATTGTCAGAAAATGCAAGAGAAAAACGGAAAAAAATTAACAGGTCTCTCCCAGAGCTAGCCAATAATGTCATAGCATTTAACAAAATACGCTCTCTAAAACAAACCAAGATGTCACAAAGGAAAACTGCCAAATTCCTTGAAATTCCAAAATCTACCATACAATCCTGGAAAGCAAAAGAAAATATCCAGAACATCCACAATATGCAAAATATTCACCCAGAGGTAGCTGAATTCCTTCTTACACCAGTAGGAAAAATGTTTACTCAACGATTGGTGATGTCTGCATACGAGACGATACGTTATGGTAGTGGAGGTCTTCGGGGATTACAGAAGTTTTTGGAGCTTTCTCAACTTAATAGTGTTGTTGCATCATCAGAAGGAGCTTTACAGGCATTCTCTGTTCGGTGCGAAGAACATATAGTGGCAAGTGGAACTGGGGAAGCGAAGCAATTAGCAGAAAAAAGGGAGAAAAAAAGAAAAATCACAGCAGGCTTGGATGAACTGTTTAGGGGAAACAATCCTTGCCTTGTCGCAATTGATGTAGTCTCTAATTACATTCTTCTTGAAAAATTTACAAAAGACAGAAAGGCAGTGACTTGGACAGGAGAATTGAAACCAATAGTGGAGGAATTAAACATTGAAATTGATCAAATAGTCAGCGATTTATGTGGGGCTCTTCGGTCAGTGGCCAAAATTATGAAAGCAGTGCATATACCTGAGCTTTTTCATGCTCAGTTTGAGATTTCTAAGGCTACTTCAGGCCCTCTTGCTGCACAAGAGAGAGAATTTGAAAAAGCCTTGAAAGAATCAGAAGAAAAGTTAACTAAAGCTATTTTCAAGCATGGCGAAAACTCAGAGCAAACTAAAAAAGCCAGAGAAACACGAAATTTACGAGAGCATGGATATAAAATGAGGAAAGAGCGACGTCAAAAAGTCCAAGAAGCGAAAAAGAAGCTTGGAAAAATTCATCATCCAATAAATTTAGAAACGGGAAAGCTACAAACTGCAGAAGCTGTAAAAAATGGATTCAACGATGAACTTACGATTATTGAGAAGTGTGCAGATGAAGCAGGGCTTTCGAATTCCTGCAAAAAACGTCTTGCAAAGGCGAGGAGAGCATTTGATTCAATCATTGAATATGTGAAAATTTATTTCATGTGGTATGCATTATTTCTAAAGGAACTTAAATTAGATTCTGAGCGAGAGGTTTTCTTCAATGAAGTCATACATCCTTTAAGCTACTTACGGATCATCTGGAAAAAAATATCAAAAAAGGAGCGTGAAGAACATGGTCCACTAAAAACAAGGCTTGAGATGGCACTTAAAAACGCCATATATTCAGAAGAGGAAAAAACAGCACTGATGCTGAAAGGACTTGAATGTGCCGAAAAATTTCAAAGATCAAGCTCTTGTGTTGAAGGTAGAAATGGAATGTTGTCGCTTTACCATCATCGTTTTCATCGAATGAGTGCTAGAAGCTGTAAAGCCCTTACGATTGTCCATAATTTTCACATTAGGCGATCAGATGGCACAACAGCTGCGGAGCGATTTTTTGGCTGCAAGCATTTCAATTTATTTGAATCGATGGTAGAAAATGTGAAAATTCCAGGAAAGCCACAAATTCAGCATCATGACTTGGAAAAGCGACGACAAGGTTGGGGAAAACGGAAAATTGCGTAGGCGAAAGTGGCCGAAAGGGTGAACAAGGCCAAAATGTAGACGATTTTTCAGAAGAGATGTCTGACGAAGAATTCGCTGAAGTGTGTACAGAACATCAAAATAAATTCGCACTGCTAAAAAATGAATATTCTTCTCTTTTTGAATATCCAGGAATAAAAATGGCTTCGCAAGATAAAATTTTTCCTTATATGAAAGATATTAATATGGATGAAATTGCGGTTATAATCACTAATCAAGAGTTGCCTGGATTGTTTACTTCTGGTTTAGGGGTTTGTATTGCAGTGATGGCAAGGGGATTTAGCGAAAAAAATGGAACCTGCCTAGGGTTATCACATTTCACAATTATGAAACCACAGGAAGTACTTAGTAAAATTCAAAAAAAATTAACTAACTTAGGCTGTAAGCTGGAGTCAATTGAATTTTATCTTGTAGGAGGTCAAATGCCTTATCGGGATGGTCCGGAAGTAGCAGGTCTTTATACGTTAGATACTGAATCGGAATTTTTATCTTTATCGAAAGAATTTAACATCGTAGGAGCTCAATTTAATAT
>JACCVN010000206.1 GCA_013698165.1 Parachlamydiaceae bacterium
GCGGGATAACAGTGCCGCAGCGGAACAAAAACAAGCCCCTATCAGATTCTGAGTCTCGATTTTGCTTATTAAGAAAGAATAAAGGTTTATTGAAGGCTAGAAAGTCATAACCCACTGAAGACATATCGCCAATATACATCGCGGCATGGGCGAGTAATGGAAAAACCAGAGGGTAATCCTTTAGAAAAAAAACATTTGGCTTCTTTTCATATAGGCCCATAATTTGGTAGTATGTGACCACATCATCCAGTTCAAGCCTTGGGTGCAATTTTATGATCAGATTATAATCATCCGGCAACTTCCCTAATATCTGATGATAATTATCAAAAAATGTAGTTGAATTTTCTAGGTCCAACCACGTGGGGGCATACAGAATAATTGGTTGCTTTTTTGCAAATTGGCTTTGAATTTCTTTTTCAAAAACAGAGTCGTAAAAATCGCGATTCTTCTTGAAGTAAGTGTAGCGGTAGTTGCCTGTGATCACGTAATTTCTGAGATTTTCCCATACACCAAAATCTTTGAGTTGATCGATCATGTTGTCGCCATATAGCAAGGCGATGTCTTCCATGGCACACTTTGCTAAGTAAAAGCCTTTATCAGAAAAGCCATGAGGGCAATGCACATTGCGCCAACGCTTATTATATTGTTCTTCCAATGCGGAATATTTTTCCTGCATTACGCATCGATCCCAGAGATCGCTCATAAATGAAACATCGAAGTGTGAAATAAGATATTCAGGGGAAAAATCAGAATAGGGGTTTAAGACCGCCTCAAGGCCTGGATAATATTTTTTACCGAGAAGCAAGTCATTTTCTTCGAGAAATAGAAGAGGGATTTCCATTAAAATACATACCACTGCCAGATGGTCGATGTAATGGATTTGAGAGGCTGGATTTAATCCGATGCCTTTTTTGTTCCACGCTGTTGTCATACCAATAGTTTCGCATTTTTTAACGACTGATGAATAAATTCAGCCCGTTTGTGAGGAATTTCCATCTGGTTGATTTTATCCTTAAATTGACTTTGCAAGTGAGCCCTTCGGCAATTAAAAAAGAGCTGATTTAGCGCGTCTGCCGTAATTCCTGAAATCCAACCCACATCTATTCCAAATTTGAGCAGGCTGATAGCGTTAAGGGCCTCGATTGCTTCCATTTGATAGGAATGGAGAAGGATTGCAAAAGCTCGGCTAACTTTATCCATAATCGCAGGATTTTTAGATTTTGCAATATCCTTCCTAGCAGCTTTTTCTTCAACGATGAGTTTGGAAGAAAGTGTACGCAGCCAAGATAGAATATTTTCTTCGGTGACCCCTAAGGAATAATTGTTTTGAAGAACAAGAATGTCGCCGAGAATTTCAGTGGGGTTGCCTTGGATGCCTGTAATCATGACACTGTCATCGGCCAATTCATCCAGAGATTCCTTGAGTCTATCAGAATGGATTAATCCAGACAGTTGCAAGAAAATTGAAACTGTCATAGCCGTTCCGCATTTACCTGGGTTAGAGGTGGTAAATCCAAATTTCTGCGAAAATGCATAGCTCACATTTTGGCCCAATTTAGTTTCTATTTTCACCAGTTGATTCCATGCCCCTTCAATATCTCCACGGGTGTCAATCGCCAGAAATGAGAGGTGATCTGCAAGGTTAAAGCAAAATAACATTTCTCCGTTGTTGTCGACCAAAAATGCTTCCCCATTAGAAGCTTGATGGAAACTGCTGCTGCTAAGAAAGTGTTCGACAAGATACTCTTTTTCAAGAGATGTCATCTCTTCAGCTTTTAATAAATAAGATTTTTTTAATGCTTCTTGAGCCATTAATTCTTTTGCGGCCAGGGTGACAATCTGTTTTTTTCTTTCTAAGTCTAATTTGATAGGAAATTTAAACTTTTCAATATTCCGTTGAAGTTTGACAGTAGATGCCAGCCAAATGGAATTTTGATTTTCAGACCAAGGTCTTTTTAATTTGTAGATAGGGCTTGAAGGATTAAGGGCTTCGTCCATCGTTATTTTTTTCCTGCTGCTTATCCGTTAAAGCCTTTATTTGGTCGCGAAGCAAGGCTGCTTGTTCATAATCTTCACGTTGAAGAGTTTCTGTAAGAGCTTCATTGAGGGCTAGCAGTCGCATAGATGAGGAAATTTCTTGCATCTGTCCCGGCCCGCGGCCGATATGAATTGTTTGTGTTCTTTTTCCGGAGACTAAGCGCAAAGGAATTTTTCCCATCGAAGCTAGTTCAGGGATCAACATTTCGTCAAAGATCTCATAGCACACATTGCAACCTAATGGGCTGCCAACATGTACAGAATCGAGAGTTGTTCCGCAATTTCCGCACGCTAAGCCCGTCCGCCCTTCTATAAGGAGATCTCCAGATGAAGATGAGGGAAGCCCATAAAGTTTGCGTTTAAGAACGGGACAGTCGGTGCACATACAGGTGTGTATACTCACAGGCCCAACTATCTCAGTGTAATTAACCGCGACAGGCTTTTTGCAATCAGTGCACTCCAGGGGACGATCAGGTATTTTCGCTTCGTGAGGAGTCGAATCATCTTCGGGAAGCGTGTTGTCAGGATTTTCAGGTATTTTTGCCATTGAAGCTCTTAAGGTGTAAAGAACTTACTATAAAAATGATTGCCAATTCAAGCAAGCAGAAGGATGAATATTTTGGCTG
>JACCVN010000207.1 GCA_013698165.1 Parachlamydiaceae bacterium
GGAGTGAAAGGTTATGAAAATCGTCATTTTGGCTGCCGGTAAAGGCTCTAGGCTTGGAGGAAAAGAAATTCCGAAACCTCTAACTTTGCTTTCAAATGGAATGTCGATCCTTCAATACCAACTCAGCCAGCTGGCAAAGCACTTTTCACTGCATGACTTATACATTGTTGTGGGATACCACAAAGAGCTAATTATGCAGGCTTTCCCCGAAGCCTGTTATGTCTACAATCCTCGCTTCGCCGATGAAAATACATCCAAAAGCCTGCTAAGAGCCTTGAAAAAAATTGATGATGATGTCCTTTGGCTTAATGGGGATGTGGTTTTCCATCCTTCTGTACTCAAAAAAATAGGGATTTCCTTAAACAACGCCATGCTTGTCAACATATGTGACGTGGGAGAAGAAGAGGTGGCCTATCGCACAGATGGGAGGGGGAAAATTTTAAAGGTCGCCAAAAAGCTTGTGACTCCTGAAGGTGAAGCTCTTGGTATCAATTTCTTTAAACGCGATAGCCTTGAAATTTTACGTGAACAACTTGAGCTCTGTCAAAGCAACGATTATTTTGAAAAAGCCATCGAAATGTCTATCAGCAAGGGTTTAGAAGTATGGACTCTCCCTGTTCAAAAAGAAGAGTGCACGGAAATTGACTTTCCTGAGGATCTTGAGCGTGCCAACTTACTCATCCAAAAATGGGAAAAGCATTAAGGGTTGTGTCATCATGGAAAATTTAGAAAAAATCGCAAAATCTTTGGGCATAGATGTGCTAAAGCGTCATATTTTTCTTTGCTGCGACCAAACAAAACCAAAATGCTGCAGCCATATATCAGGCATGGAATCGTGGGACTATTTAAAACATCGATTAAAAGAACTGCATTTAAGTGATTCAGGGGGCATTTATCGCACAAAAGCTAACTGCCTGCGCGTATGCAGCCAAGGCCCTATTGCTGTCGTCTATCCTGACGGCATTTGGTACCACTCCTGCACCCCTGAAGTTCTTGAGCTCATCATTCAGAATCACCTAATCAAGGGTGAGCCTGTAAAAAAATATGTCTTTGCAATGCCGGAAACCATGTAGCCTGCTGCGTCTCGCAGCAGGTGTTAAGGTAGTATTTTATCCTTAAAAGCTTCTTCCATATTTTACGTACATAAGCGGAAAATCTACTCGTAGGTTTTTGCTGATTTTACGTGCTTTTGATCCCCACGTCGGAAATTGAATTTGAGCTTCGACAAACGATTTATAATCGTTGTTATTCGTCAATTCTTTACCAATCAAAAAATTGGGAGATGCTGTGACGATAGCGCCGCTAAACTTATAATCTGTACCAACACCAAGTGCGCCCCCGAGGCCAAAATACCAGGGACGTTCTACATGAGGATTCGGGATATAAAGTGCATTGGCGATGAGCTGTAGGGAACTCACGTAGTAAACAGATCCGAAGTTCAACGAGACATCAAAACCAAATTGATCTTGATAATAACGATGACCAATACCTACATTCGGGATAAGCAACAGAGGTCCCACACCGACATTCCAATAATTGAAAGAAGTTGTTCTTGGTCTAGTCAATACTTCATCATAAAATTCCGATTGTGCATGAACAGAATTAGCCAATATAAAAAAAAATAAAACAATAGGTAGTATGTTTTTATTCATTTAAGACATCCCTTTGTACCCATAGGTACTTCTCGAAAATTATAATTAGCTTTTGACAACACTAGCCATCAAATAGCGCTCGAGATTATAAGGGATTTAAGTGGAATGAAGCAATTATCTAAAATTAATTTAAAACATATTATAGAGCTCAAAGAGAATCACAAAGGCCCCCGCAATAGTGGAGAGGGCGATCGCCCAATTCGCTTTAAGCTCAGGATAATGAAGTTTTATAATTTTAGACTTTTGAAACAGGTAGACAGGCAACAATATGGCAATAATTGCCAGAATCATACCCGCAAAACCTAATGCGGCGATAAACGCATTCGGCACAAGAACAGCGACTAAATAAGCAGGAAGGATCGTCAATGTGGCTGAAAGCACCTTACAGGCGGCCAAATTGTCAATTTTTTTCCTAAGCATCCTATAAATCGTATCGCAAAGGCCCACACCTACTCCAAGCACCGAAGTCGCAATAGCCAAAAGTGATATCCACCAAACTAATAATTGGACCGATTGCCATTTGGCAATAGAACTTAATTCTTGGATAAGTCTACCCACTTCCGCTTTTCCAGCCACCATCTGTTGGTAGAACGCTGGGCTTTCATGGTGTACAACACTTAGCACGCTACTTGTCCATAGCATATATACAAGCAGAGGAATTAAGCTTCCCCAAAAGAACGCTCTCTTTAACATTTTGTCATCCATCCTGCAATAATCCGCCAAGGTATGAAAGATGACTTGAAAACCAAAAGATGTAAATACTACAGGCACAGCAGCGCTCCAAAGAGTAATGTTGCTGTAATGCTCGGAAAATAAAGGTAATGCTTTCCAATCGATGGCAGAGGCCATTCCGGTCACCAAAATGAGCACTACAACAAGAAGGGCAATAAATAAAATCCGATTGAGATAATCGATAATTTTGAGCGGCAATAACAATGCCCCTAATGCAATCAGCGCATAAATAGTTTCAATCGTTGCAAATGCATGCTCTTTCCCATCAACTTCCACATAAAGCATCTGCTGTAAAATCGAGGATCCTCCATAGATAAATACTGCTAACAAAGCGTATGAAAGCAATTTTAAGCTTGTTACGCCGATTGCTTCCGCTCCTTTCCCTGATATTGCTCTTCCTAACGACCCTAGTGGCATTCCCCTGCCGGCTTGCAAGTTAAGCTCTAAGTTAATCAGGGATGTGTAATACATTAGCGCCCAGATGAGAACCATCAAGGCAATGCTGGGAATCAATCCTAATGTGGCTAAAACCATCGGCAGAGCAATCATTCCGCTTCCGATACAGGTGCCTGCGACTAATAATATCGCTCCAATTTGTTTCTGCATGATAAAATTTTACTTTTGAGATTTGATGTTGGAAATTAAAGATATGTTAAATAAAATCGAAAAGATTTTTAAAAATGACTCCGACTTGTTCCATAACAAGATCTTCAAGCATACATAATTTTCCTTTCAGACGTGATTTGTCAAAGCTACGAATCTGATCTAACATAACTTTACCAGGCCTTCCCGAAACATCGATAATCATTTCACACGGATAGATAGATTTGAGTTGGCTCGTGATAGGTGCAGCGATCACTCTAGAAGAGTATTTATTATAAACGTCATTTGACAGAATCAAGCATGGTCTTCTTTTTTTCGTTTCTGAACCAGTAGTTGGATCAAGATCAATCCAATAGACATCACCACATTTCGGATAGCTATTCGTCATACCACTCCCAATTCTCTATGTGTTTCTCATCACATTTATTCCATTCCACAGACTCTAGCTTTCGATCTTCGTCAGCAAATGCTTTTGCGTATGCACTTTCAAGATCACCCTTTTTTTTTTGCTGGAGCTCATCCAATGCTTTATTAAGGGCTTCTGTTGTGAAACGACTGATTTGCCTTTTAGGAAGACAACGATGAAGGCGGGCGACTAAAGTGGGGGAAAGTGAGAGGGTCACATTAACTGTATGTTTCATATTTTCACCTTGGTTCTATTCACATTATACGTAATATGTGAACGCAGGTCAAGTAATTTAATAATTATAATAATTTTTCATAAAGCGATAAGGATCATATGATATGTTCATTAAATAATTTATAACAATATATTAATCTTTATATAACCTTCACAACCTTTTGATATAACTATTTAGAATTAGGGCTAGATGCGGAGAATAACTAAATAGTTGTCGAATAATAAAATTAACAACAAGGAAGGGAGATACATATGTCTATAAACTACAAATTAAATAATACAAGTTTAAACTGGGGCGAAAATATTATGACTCATGTATATTGTCTAACCAAGGATATATACAATGAAAACTCTATACTGGAAAACGAATGCGGAGTTAGAAAAGGAGCAATAGTCTTAATGTCCCCATTAGGATTTGAGGTTGAAAGAAGGCTACTAGAACATTTATCAAAAGGTGAAAGGTCTGGTTTCAAGTAGCTGTTTTTCAGGACAATGTTGACGTGATAGACTTTTGGAAGCTGCGTGGAGATGAGATCTAAAGTTTCACTACCAGTGTACGGTTGGTAGGCATTTTG
>JACCVN010000234.1 GCA_013698165.1 Parachlamydiaceae bacterium
TGAAGATGAAAGAGTTATGTTGCTCAATCAAGCTAAAAATTGCTTAAAGCACAGTCATTCAATAGTTAAAAGAATTGGTTTTGAGCTCTTAATGGTTTGTACTATCAAAAATGGAGTAAAAGGTGAAGAGATTGATCATACCCAATTGAATTTGGTGCTCACTTTTCTTCCGATTATTTTGTCTGCTTCTGAACCAAAAGGGCGTAATAGGATTTTAGAGTCATTAAAGAAACTTTTGCAGTCTTCCTCTTACGCAAAATATGTTGAGGGTTATCTCAACGATATAGTAAATGCTCAAACTGAATTGAAAGCATTGTATGAGATTAATTGCGTCGCATTAGCCTCGACGAAACATGCTCCTCTTTGCAAATTGGGCAAGCATCTTATCAGCAAGACGAATATCGAAAAACTCACATTAACTTTCACCCAGAAAGACAAAATTGAAATCGCGCTAGCCTTCATAAAGTGTCTTCTACTTGAAAATCTTTCATTGGCATTAGAATGTGTAGCCACACTCGATCTTAAGGAAGCTTCGCTGGCAAAAGATCATCAATCCATATTCATTTCTCTCATCAATGCATTAATCGACAATAACAATATCGATCAAGCTAAAGATCAATTGTCGGTGTGTGAAAAAAATGAAATTCTTCTCCACAATGAACTGGAAACAACGAAGCTGTGGATAAAGTTGCTAAGAAAAGCAATAGAGGAAAAAAAACTACCGTCTACAGCTGCAGCAGAACAATGGTTGGCCTTAATAAGTGAAAAAGCTCTTTGCAAAAATCATATCCCAGATACGCAGATAGAGTTTCTAACCGAACTTATAAACACTCTTTTCGATCTCAAAAATGAGCACTCAAATAAACTAGCAAATAAATTAATTACTCATTTGATCAGTTTCAATCTAAGTGAATCGCAAAAGTCTGGATTATTTTCAATCATTGAAAATGGTTTAAAGGCTTGTTTGTCTAAAGAGAGGATTAGCAAGGGCTATTTAGAGCTTAAAAATAAATCTGGCTTGCACTTAACTGAGAATTCTAAATTAAATTTAAGAACCGCATTTCTTGAAGCGGCGATAGATCATGAAGATTTTGACCTGGCAATAGAAATTCTAACGGTACTTCAAAACCAGACAGCAGAAAAGGTTGTTTTTGATGCTTTTGAAAAACTTATTAGCGCTCTTTTGCAATCTAACAACGGCAGTAGCATTGAAGAAAAGAACCTCATGCTATGTTATAGGCTGCTTAAAGAGATTGATTTACCAAAAAAACAGGCGACCAAAGGCGATTATATTTTAAAATGGTTAACTGTTGCGAATCAACATAGTAATACATTTTTTGATGAAAATAACCATTTATTGAAGATGGCCCTTCAATTGATTGAAAATCGTTTTTTAACTGATGATTCAATGATAGGCATATTGGATCACCTATTTAATTCAATCAAACAGTTTAAGACCAAAAATCAACAAGTCCCAAATGATTTAAAGAATTTGATGATTTCTTGCCATCCACAGATATCTCAAAAGTTGCAGACGGCAACTCAATTGGATAAATTTTGTGAATATCTCAACATATTAACTAAACATCAAATTTCCATGAAAATCCCTCAGATAGTATTGACGCAGGCTGCTTGGATTGCTGATGAATTTCTCAAAATGGATTTACAAGATGCTTCCAAACTACAAGAAATTCACAACCTTTTGATTTTGTCGCTTCAATTTTCAACCCCTTCAAAGATCGAAATTAACATTGCTGTAAATCTAGCTACTGCCCTATTGGCCCTTCAGCTACTTCCTCAAGCGATGAAGTGGGTTGAATACACGATCGCTGAACTGGATGATAAAATATCTGCAGAAACTGATTTAAGCCTCGCTTTAGTTGCGTGGTGTAGGACTCTTTTGGGGCAAAATGAACTGCAACTTTGTCTGACACCTCTGAAAGCCCTAACAAAGACAAAATGTCTACCAAGCATTGAAGCCGAGCTCTATCTTAACCTTTCAAAGGCTCATCTGGATAGAAACCCTGAAATATCCGCAAATCTGCTGTTAGACAATTGGGACTTTTTGCAAACAAACTGTATTTCCAAAGGTCAGAAATCCTTAGAGGAATTTCTTAAGAATGTGATTCGGAAAATTTTTATCTACAGTACAGAAATCGATGCCCTATTTCTTTTCTCATCATTGATGGCTCACTATAAATCTGAAGACTCCAATTTCTTGCTTGAACAACTTAAAAACTGCAGTGCAATCATAGATACTTCGTCCAAAAAACCAGATTTAAAAAATGATTGTTCTCCTGTTATCCAAATTATTAATTCAACATTTTTTTCCACCAAGCACTCTCATTCAATTAGCTTATATCTAATAGAATATCTAATCAGCAGCCCAAAAAAGGGTTTGATGAGCTTGGGCATAGCTCAGCTTAATATTCATATGGCAGATTTGATAAAAACCTCATCTATTGAAAATCCAAGAGGTTGGCAAACATTAAGTGATACAGCGATCAAAAATTGGTTTGTTATTTTGAAAGATTTCAATATGTCATCTTTAGAATTATTTGAAATTGATCTTTTGATTGCATCTTACTCAAAATTTCTTAAATTGAATTCTTTTGAAGATCATTCGGATTTAGAAAAAGGATTATCCTTACATATGTTTAAAGCTTCCACATATCATGATTGGGAGGGAGTTGAACACTCTATGAAGAACTATCTGGTTATGCTAAAAAAGTATGGGAATGATCCTATATGGGTAGGGGAATGTACTTCTCTTCTCGTTGATGCACTGATTAATGCTGGTGTAAGATCAAATGAGTATCTAAATTTTATGACATATTATAAAGAATTCTCAGAAGATATTTATAGGACTAATCAACGTGCCTACAGTAGGTTCATGTTAAAATACATAGAGAAAGGTCTCGGTCCTAACCTTCAAGAAGGCATTTTGAGAACTTTTTTAATAAACAATATTGCCCATGAATTAAGGCATTTGCTCTCTATTTATAAAACATCCGATCAAAATGAAATTACTGAGATTATCAATCTGATTGATAAATTTTTGTTTTGTGTTCCTATTATATGGCATGAATACCTTGTTTATATAGACTTAAAAAATAATCAAGTAGAAGAATATACCTACGACTTAGCCTCTATGGAATTAAAATCGACTGTATCAAAAAAACCACTTCAACCTAGAGAGCTGGAATACTATAAGACGATGGCAGAAAAAGCTTCTGTTTCTTTGGATGAAAGCCAGAAAATCAAGATGTATGAATATGAATTAACACGAGGACCTATGATAAGTAATCATCAAATGGTCTTTGAGAGCTTTAAAAAATCTGAATATTGTAAGGGGATTCATAAAATAGCATTGGTGTTTAAATTAGCCGCAACATCGGATCTGGAAGAGAATGTCTCTGATATTTTTGACTTGATGTCAGGAATTAAGTCTCCGGATTTATTTAACATTTTTACAAAAATTATTCAACGATATATAGCCCATAAAATTATCTCTTCTTCGGAAAAAGCCTTTTCAATAGTAAAATTTATTCCATTTTCTTTATGGCAGAACTATACAGTTGAGTTCACCAACCTTTTAATGGAGGTGATGAATAATGATCAACTTTACCCTCAAGCATTCACTCATATACAACAACTATTGGAAAACTTGCATATTTCGAATAAATGTATTCTCAATTGGGATGAGTCATCTAGTAAATTATTTTTTCATTTATTAGATAAGTATAACCAATATTTAGCTGTCAATGATGACCTAAGTATGAATCAACCCCCTATGATTCATTTGCAAAATGCACTTAATTTGTTCAGTCGGTCAATTAGTCAAGGGTATATTAAAAAAAATCATTCTGAATTTATAGGTTATTTTAAGATTTATCTTCAGCGGTTGGCCTGTTTAAGTCCACTTCGTTTTGAAAGGCAATATCTTGCAAGATTAATTATGTTTTCTTATGATAGCAATTCTAATTTTCATCCAAAAATTCATGATTTGATTGGTCAGTATTTAAATCAATTGTTATCAATTAGATCAGAACTTTTTAGTGATAATATACAGTGTCTTTATATCCTTGCGGACAATAATTTTTTTAAAGGAAAAGCACTACAACTGGAAAATATTCTGAAAAAGTATGTAACTCATTTTGACATTTATCTTAACTCATGTAC
>JACCVN010000314.1 GCA_013698165.1 Parachlamydiaceae bacterium
CCTCTTGATCCGACTTATATTGGATCGGCAATCTTTGGATAAAGATCGCTTAGCCAATCCCCAAAAACCGTTAGCTCAAGGAGTGTTAACTAAACATGAAGTTTTAGACGGAATTAACATTCTTCAAATTGGATTAACCATCTATGGAGTTTTGATTGCATTTGGAATTCATATTCTCACAGGAATACTATTAATAGTACTAGTTGGTTATACTTGCTTACTTGCTCGAAACTTTTATATGACTGATTCCATTACTCGCTATCCTTTGTTCCAAATCTGCTTTCATCACCTTTACGCATGGCCACTCGCTTTTTTAGCTATTTCAGCTCATACGCCTGACAATACATTTAATTTTAGCGCCTGGAGCTACGGTACTCTAATTTTTTGCGCATTTTGTCTTTACGAACTTTGTCACCAATTAAATCCGCAAGCACATCCTGTTCAAGCTTCGGCGCTTAATTTTTATGGCTACAAGATCGTCTTTGCTTTTGCAAGTTTTCTTTTATGCTTTGCATTACTTTGTGCATTATTTTTAGGTTTGGATGTAATTTTATTTCCGTTTGATCTAGCCCTCTTCCTCACTTTTCTTCTATTATTTTTCAATCATCGGTTGTTTTATGCCACAGAATTTACTGCCGCTATATCATTAATAGCACATTCTTGGGCTGGAGCCTTCTTGTAAAACCGCCGTAATTTTGTAAAAAAATGTCACCGCGTTACCATTTTTTTAAAAATTTCTATTTTTTTGAAAAAAAACAAACATTTTTGTTGATTAAAAAAACGGGTAATGTTAACAGTTTGGTGATTGTCACTGATATCCGAGGGCAGCTCAGGCTATAAAAATATGCGCTTTGTTTCAATGTGGAGATTTAGTGCATCAATAATACATTAACTGTTCACCTAACTGTTTGGAAATTATGGAAGCATTAAAAATTAAAGGCGGCACAGCACTTAAAGGCAACATTAAAGCCTCAGGTGCCAAAAATGCGATGACTAAATTATTAGTCGCATCTTTATTATCAGATAAACGCTGTCGCTTTTATAATGTACCAAACATCGGCGATGTGGAAGTGACGCTTGCTCTCTGTCAAGAGCTGGGTATGCAGGTGGAATGGGACCGCGAAGCCGGTATTATGGAAGTGATTACTAAAGAATTAAAAACTTCATACATACCTCAGCGTTTTTCCGGAGCAAACCGTATTCCTATTCTTATGATAGGCGCATTACTTGGCCGCACCGATGCGGATATTATCGTGCCCACAGTTGGCGGATGCAACATTGGTCACCGACCTGTTAATTTTCATATTTCAGCTTTGGAAAAATTAGGCGCTGTCATTGAATACAGAGAAATGAAAAAAGAAGGCGCTTATTTCGCACATGCTCACGAAGGTTTAAGAGGCGCTATCATTTCACTTCCTTATCCCTCTATTGGTGCTACTGAGAACACGATTCTTGCAAGTATTACCGCAAGAGGACAAACGATTATCAAAAATGCCGCTGTTGAACCTGAAATCGTAGACCTGATTCTATTCCTACAAAAACTTGGCGCTAACATTACTCTTGACGTCGACCGTACTATCCGAATCCAGGGAACCCGTCGTTTTTATGAAGTAGAGCATACAGTTATTCCTGACCGCATCGAAGCGGCATCTTGGGGAATGGCTGCTATCGCTTCCAAAGGACGTATATTTGTGGAAGGTGCACAGCACCTCCAGATGATTACCTTCTTAAATAAAATCCGTGAAGTAGGTGGTGGATTCGATATCAAAGGAAATGGAATTGAATTTTTCTACGACGGGCCTTTGCAAGGTGGACTCCATCTTGAAACAGACGTACACCCCGGCTTCATGACTGACTGGCAGCAACCTTTTGTCGTGCTACTCACTCAAGCAAGTGGTTCGTCCGTTATCCATGAAACTGTTTATGAAAAGCGCTTTGGATACACAGAAACATTAAACGAGATGGGCGCAGAGATCACACAGTTTAGGCAATGCCTTGGAGGCAAACTATGCCGTTTTGCCGGACACGGATTCGCTCACAGTATTATTGTCAAAGGGCCCTCCCCGTTAGCTGCAAAAGAAATGATCGCTATTCCTGATCTTCGCGCAGGTTTTGCTTACGTCATGGCTGCCACTTTGGCTTCAGGCGTAAGTACTATTACGGGTCTTCATTTCCTTGATCGAGGGTATGAAAATCTTGAAGGTAAACTCGGAAGCCTAGGCGTCGATGTTTCACGTGTTGAACTTATTGAAGAAACCGAAATCCCCGTTCCTGTTAGACGCCTCTCGATGTCAAAAAACTAAACGATTTAAAAGAGATGAACGCTTGTCAGGGTTATGAGGACTTTTCTTGCTTACCCGTAGCTGCGTTGTTGTTTTTGTGCAGTAAATATCGACATAAAATCACAAATATCTAAGTTTATTAGTGCATCGACATACACACAATAAGTTCAAATGAAAGAATGTGTCCAAAACTCAACAATATAAACTTCCTAGCCGCGAATGCGGCAGCAGCATATAGCCAAACGCGTTAGCCTTATCATTATCAAAATTTTTAAACCTTAAATTCTTAAAAGTAAAAAATCCTCTCAGGGAGCCTTTGCTTTCGCAGTCGCAGCTTAGGATGAGTATTGTAACCTACTCCGAGATGTGGCAGGCTACAGCCAAAAAAAAAGCCCCAAATTTAGAATTTGGGGCTCAAATATTATTATATTTTATTAGCAGGTATTATTAATTTTTATTACGGAACGAGGGCGACAATTCGCATTATGAATTATTACCGGCAGCTCCCTTATCGCTCTCTATGTGGGGAGGCTTCATAGATTTTTGTAACTTTTTGCTTTAGCCTATATATGAAGGCAGAAATTTTGCTATCTTGAGTTTAACAATGCCCCTATTAGACAACAGCATTGTTAAAGATTAATTAAGATTGGGCTAAATTCTCATAAA
>JACCVN010000317.1 GCA_013698165.1 Parachlamydiaceae bacterium
TTATGGTAACCTTACTAGTGAAGCGCCTGCAGATACTTTGATTGAGCTTTCTCACGAACATCTCCGTGAAAACCTCAACTGGAAGTTATTTGTTCCTGAAACAGGCTTTATCTCTCTTCCTAACCTCTACTTTAACGAGCCCGGGGTGTATACAATAACGTTGAAAAATACGCTCACAAAAGAAACTTTCCGCTCCCCTCCCATTCGTTGCTTTGCTGAAAACAATAAAAGCTTGTTCTGGGGCCTGCTGCATGGAGAATCTGAGCGCATTGATTCAACGGAAAATATTGAGGACTGCCTACGCTACTTCCGAGACGATAAGGCAATGAATTTCTTTGGAACATCCCCCTTTGAAAGCCAAGAAGAAACATCCAATGAAATCTGGAAATTAATCTGCCAAAATACTGCTGATTTTGATGAAGCAGACCGCTTTACAGCTTTGATCGGCTTTCAATGGCAAGGTGCCTCCGGCGAAGAAGGTCTACGACAGTTTATCTATCCAAAAGATAATCGCTTGATCATGCGTAAAAAAGATGCCAAATACAATACTCTTAAAAAAATCTATAAAAGCTTTGTTCCAAAAGAACTTATTTCGATTCCAAGCTTTACAATGGGGCAAGGGACTGGATTTAACTTTGACAATTTTAATCCGGATTTCGAAAGAGTTGTAGAGATTTATAATGCTTGGGGCTGTTCTGAATGCACGAAAAAAGAAGGCAATCTGATCCCTATTGATCACAGCGGTAAAAAAGGCATCAAAGAATCCTCAGAAGGTTCAATACAAAAAGCTCTGCAACGCAATCTCCGCTTTGGATTTGTTGCCGGCGGTCTCGATGACCGAGGCGCTTTCACAGAACTCTATGAAGGTGAACAGGAGCAATATTCCCCCGGCCTAACCGCAATTATTGCAGGTGAACATTCCCGCTCAGCATTGTTTGAGGCTCTTTATAACCGCTCATGCTACGCGACAACAGGACAACGAATAATTCTCGGATTCAATCTTGCTTCATTGGGAATGGGCGCTGAAACTAGCACAGCCCATAAGCATGGCCTGTTTGTCAACCGCCATCTTCATGGTTTTGTTGCCGGAACGACAGAAATTGAGTTAGTGGAAATCATCCGCAATGGCACTGTCATCAAAACATTCCAGCCAGAAGGCTATTCCTTTGATTTTATTTATGACGATATGACTTCTCTTGAAAAAGTGGTCATCAATGCCAAAGATGGTAAACCGCCTTTTGCATATTACTATATTCGTGTTATCCAAAAAGATGGGCATATGGCCTGGAGCTCTCCAATATGGGTCGATTATGTCCCCGGAAGCGCTACAGGAAAAAGTACGGTAAAAATGCGTCCGGCTGCAAAACCACTGAAAAGTGCTATCCCTATAGATCTCGATGATGAAGATGTAGAAGAAGAAATTGACGATTCTTTCATTGAAGATTAACATTAGGAAAAAGTGATGTCGACACTATTTCTTACGATTGCTTTAGCTTGCGCCTTAGTTCTTGGGGCTATGGCCCTGCTAGGAATTAGTTGGCTGATTACCGGTAAGTCTTCATTGAAACCGGGGGCCTGTGGTCGCGATCCTACGAAAAAGCGCGACGACAAGGCTTGTGGTAAGACATGTCATCTTTGTGAGATGCCCGATGAAAAGGATAAGACTGACCTAAAATCTACTGATGAGCATGATGACTGATTATAACAAAAATTCCCCTGAAACGATCCAATCAATGTTTGGCAGTATCGCCGAAAGTTATGATCGCACCAATGCTCTTCTTTCTTTTCAACTTCATCGCTACTGGAACCGCTCCCTTATAAAGCACACGATTACAAAGCCTAACATTATGCTCGCGGACTTATGCTGCGGGACAGGTGAAATCACTTTGACATGGCTTATAAAGGCGTTGCCGGATCAAACTGCCTATCTCATCGACTTTTGTCCCGAGATGCTAGAATGTGCGAAAATTAAAGCTCAAAAACTCAAGTTTGATCAGACGCATAATCTCACATTTATTCAAGCTGATGTTCAGCAGCT
>JACCVN010000508.1 GCA_013698165.1 Parachlamydiaceae bacterium
ATTTTGACTTTAGCCTTTCTGCGTCTCGCAGCAGGCACAGGCATCAAGTGCAGGCCAGTTTTAAAAGAGCATAATCGCGAGCTTTCACGCTGCCCAAGTATAGTTCGATGAGTAGCTGTCATAAACAGTAGACTTTATTTCAAAAATGTTGCATATCTCCAGAATTTAGATATTTTTATTTTGGTTAGACATGACACATTATCTCTTCACTTCTGAATCTGTAGGCATGGGGCACCCTGACAAAGTCGCAGACCAGATTTCAGATGCTATACTCGATGCCTGCCTTAGAGAAGATGCTGAAGCCCGCGTGGCTTGTGAAACGCTTGTCACTACAGGGCTTATCGTTCTTTCAGGCGAAATCACAACGACAGGTCATCCTAACTACCCTGAAATCGCAAGACAGACGATCAAAGAAATTGGATATAATGATAGCGCGATGGGCTTTGACTACAAATCATGCGGCGTCCTCGTTTCATTTAATAAACAATCTCCAGACATCGCTAGAGGAGTAAATAAAACCAAACTTACTGAACAAGGCGCCGGCGATCAGGGGCTAATGTTTGGATATGCCTGCGATGAAACACCGGAGCTAATGCCCTTGCCAATCATGCTAGCGCACCGATATATTCGCGAACTGCTCCGTTTAAGAATCTCAGGAGAGCATAAATATTTACGTCCAGATGCAAAAGTTCAAGTCACAATAGAGTATACTCAAAACCACCAGCCCGTTAGAGTGCATACTGTTGTGATATCGACGCAGCATTCACCGGAAGTCGACCATAAAACAATTATCGATGATATGAAAGCAATGGTCAGACAGCTTACACCGGACAATCTATTAGATGACAAGACCCTGTTTTATATCAACTCCACCGGCCGTTTTGTTGTTGGAGGTCCTGAAGGTGATTGTGGACTTACAGGCAGAAAAATCATTGTTGATACTTATGGTGGAATGGGGAGGCATGGCGGTGGTGCATTTTCAGGTAAGGACCCTTCCAAGGTTGACCGCTCAGCGTCTTATGGAGCCCGTTACGTCGCTAAAAATATCGTTGCTGCCAAGCTTGCGAAACGCTGTGAAGTACAAGTTGCTTACGCAATAGGCATTCCACACCCGATATCTATAAAAGTAGATACTTTTGGCACAGGTAAAGTTGACGATTCTATACTAGAAAAGATTATACCAACAGTTTTTAATTTATCCCCTCAAGGGCTCATCGACATGTTAAATTTAAAACGTCCCATCTACTTACAGACAGCTTCCGGTGGACATTTTGGACGTTCAGAAATTGACTTCACGTGGGAAAATACTGACAAGGTAACAGCTTTACGCAATGCAGTAAAAAAGCATAGCCTCAAATGAACTCTTAATTAAGTAGCTATTAGCTTTTCTCCCTTTCCTGCTATCTGCTGCATGCTGTTCTTTGTGGCTTGCTGCTCTTTGCGTTTCTTTCTGACTTTGCGACTTTGTGTCTTGGCGTTATAACTGGTGGTGACTTCTAAGCCCGTTACTGACTCCTGCTGCGAGACGCAGCAGCCTACATTGCTCCGCTAGGATAAGATGACGCCTTTATAGACGCGGGATTTTTGTGGATCAAGAGTGACAAGCTGACCTTCTTTCAATATGCGGCAAGCGCCATCGGCTCTTACTAAGACCGGCTTATTCAGCGCTTTTGCAGCTTCAATCAAATATTGCTCTGAAAACAAATCTTCAACAAGATTTTCTAAAATTACTCCCAATGATTCACGAATGAGAGGAATATAGGCATCATCACATTTGGTAATCACCAAGATTTGACCTCTAGTCGCGTAGGAAGGCTTTGATTCTGCGGTCATGACAATCGATACATTCCCATAGACCAACCTCCCATAACCGGTTTGCCCTCGCACAAGTACATCTCCAATGCTTTCGACAATCATCATATTTGTCGTTCCGGAAATTCCAAAAGGAGACCCTGCCGTGACGACCACCAGGTCGCCATAGCTGGCATGCCCTTTATCAAGGGCAAATTCACTAACCTTAGAAAAAGCTTCTACAATAGTCTTGCAATTATCCTGAAGAAATGGAATGACGCCCCAATTAAGGGACATTTGATGGTAGCACTTTTCTTCAGGGGTCATGGCGATTATAGGCATTTCAGGCCGCAATCGTGAAAGCAGCCTAGCTGTCGAGCCGCCATGTGTAAATGCGAATATCGCCTTCGCATTCGAATTATAAGCTGTTTTAACTGTGGCTAATGTCACTGCTGAAGGCACATCATGATAAATAAATCGGGTATGCTTTTCAAAAAACTCGATATATGAGAAATCCGCTTCCGTTTGTTCGATGATGCTCCTCATAACATTAACAGCTTCAAGGGGGTGTCTTCCAATTGCGGTTTCTCCCGACAACATCACAGCTGAAGTGCTATCATAAATGGCATTTGCGACATCTGAAACTTCGGCACGAGTAGGACGCGGGTGATGGATCATTGATTCAAGCATTTGCGTGGCTGTAACAGAAGGCTTACCGGCTAAATAGCTTTTACTGATCATCATTTTTTGAAGCCGAGGCACTTCGCTCAGCGGCATTTCCACCCCAAGATCACCTCGGGCGATCATAATGCCGTCGGCCGCCTGCACGATGCTATCAAAATTGCGGACGCCCTCTTTGTTCTCAATTTTTGCTAGTACAAGAATATTGTCCTTCTTCTCTTCGACCAATAAGTTCTTAATAGTCAAAACGTGTTCTGCAGAACGCACAAAAGAAGCTGCAATAATATCAATATCATGCAAACAGCCAAAGCGTATGTCATTAATGTCTTTTTCGGTAACAGCTGGAAGGGGCAATTCTGCATCGGGAATATTAACCCCTTTGCCGGATTTTAAATGACCAAGGTTAATAATTTCGACAATTACGCCATTTTGGTCGGATTTAACGATTTTAGAAAGAATATAGCCATCATCAAAAAGAACTCTCATGCCAATGCGTAGATGCTCTAAAATAAATGATGGGTGGATTGAAATGCCATTTATATCCCCTTCGATCTCCTCGGGAAGCAATGAAAGGAGTTGGCCTGGATGCAGATCAATAAATCCGTCTTTGATCTTGCCGACACGGATTTCAGGCCCTTTTGTATCGAGCATGATCGCCAAAGGGATGCCTAGCTGTTGCCGCGCTTCCTTCAGACTCTGAATGACTGAAAGATGCTCTGCGTAAGTCCCATGACTAAAATTTAGGCGAGCGACATTCATGCCTGCTCGACAAAGATCGATGATTTTTTCCAGAGTATTGCAGGAAGGACCGATAGTGCAGATGATTTTCGTACGAGTCGCCATGAATTACCTCGTTATATTCAGACACAACTTTAGGATTTTTAAGGGGTTCAAGACGCAAGGCTTTGACCCATAATGGGTTATAATTCTTGCCCTAACTCATTAGGGTTGGGGCAAGAATTTTAACCCGTTATGGGTCAAACTCTTGCGCAAGGACCTCTTAAAAAACCTAAGGTCGATTCTGGTTCATATTAGCATATTGAATATTTTCCATTGTTCTTTTTATAAAAAATAAGGATAAACAAAATAAAGTGAGGATATATGAAAAAAACATTGATATTCAGAGCATTAGTGACCTTCATCTTCACAGCGAGTATCAGTTCACCCCTTTTTTTAAAAGGCGAGATTGAATCTATAATGGTAAAATGGCTGCCCACAGCATGTTTAGG
>JACCVN010000400.1 GCA_013698165.1 Parachlamydiaceae bacterium
GGATTGGTCATTCTTGATAGATCCGATTTCTTGGAAGCCTTGATATAGGATTAATCGCTCACCATAATTGTCTTTAATTGAAAAGCATCTTC
The DNA here is from genome assembly GCA_013698165.1 of Parachlamydiaceae bacterium. Taxonomy (GTDB): domain Bacteria; phylum Chlamydiota; class Chlamydiia; order Chlamydiales; family Parachlamydiaceae; genus JACCVN01. Next base: position 93 of record JACCVN010000400.1, read on the forward strand.
CAAAAGCATCGTATTCAAAAAGCGTCTGACCTGCACTCTTTAATCTATTTAAAGAATCATATGTATAAGCGATATCAGGCTTAGTCTGATAGATTAAGTTGCCATTTAGATCATAACTGTAAATTGAGATACTGTCAGTGATGAGCTGATTAAGGTTATTAATTAAAAAAGACTGATCATTTTTCTGTAAGCAATTTCCAAGACTATCGTATAGGTAGCTATTTGTAAGATCTTTAACAAGATGATTAAATCGATCATAACCAAAGTTAGCCTTTAATTCCCCCGATGGATCTTTCACTGTTAAAGCTAAAAGATTTCCTACCGGATCAAACTCGTCTGATGAAGATTCCCAAAATGTTGAATTGATCTTTATTTTTCGATCCTTTTTATCATAAATATAATCAACAGTACCGGCAGGGGAATCATATTGCAAACAATTGCCTCTAAGGTCATACGAAGGACAAGCACATACATAGGCGAGATCCCCTTGGGGTGTGTATCTCTCCACTTTTACAAGATAGAACGGATCATAAACATATCGGATTGATGAGCCATCAGGGAAGGTTACTTTTGTTATACGATCTCTATCATCATAACAGTACTTAAGGGTAATTCCTGCATGAAGTTCTTCCTCAATTAGATTGCCATATAGATCATAAGACATCTTCTGAATAGTATTGTTGATCTGATTAAATGCTTCAGTTGGATTGTCATGTAGATCATAGCCATATGTGTAGTGTACATCATCAGAACTTATGGATATTGGCCGACCAAGAAAATCATAATCATAAACTATGGAAACTCCATCAGGTTTTGCCTTTAAAATGAGATTTCCAAGAGCATCATAGGTGTAACAAGTTGTCTTTCCTTTAGGCATCTCAGTTTCAGAAGATATACGACCACGTTTATCATAAGTCAAAATAACCCAAAAATCACGAATATGCTCCCCATTAACATAAATCGAAGTCCTTTTTTCAATCTCTTTACCGGACAAATCATATACATATTCTATCGTAGATACAAGCAAGTCATTTTCGAGAATGTCTTTTCTCGCAAGTCTTCCACATGGGTCATTAACTTCTATGGTAATGCGACCCATAGGATCCCTAATCGTGCAAGCTATAACCTTTTGAGATTTTTCATTAATATAGTGGTGATCATATTCCCAAATCGTTCTTTTGCCTAGAGGGTCTTCTTGCCAAAGAATCTTGCCATCAGATCCATATTGTGATCTGTATGAAATCCAATTGTCTTCATTTTGCAAACACTTTTTCTCAATCACATTACCGTGAATATCATAAGTATAAATTTCTTTGGAATAAACGTTGCCTTGAGAGTCTTTCATTATCTTTGAAGTCACTCGATCAAGAAAATCGTAGGTATAATTCTCAATAGCTCCCAAAGGATGAACAATTGTTGTAATGCGATCAAAGCCATCATAAGAATAAGATGTTACTCTATCCCCTACTTTCTCAATAACTTTTCTACCAGCATCATCATATTGATAAATAGTTTTTAACCCCTTCGCATCAACTTTCTCAATCAAGAGATTTCCTTTGTATACAAAAGATTCTTCTTTTAAGAATTCTTCATTCATACCTCGAGTCACCTTATTGATAATTCTTCCTTTTGGATCATATTTGTATTTAATTGATGTTCCATCGGCCTTCCAATGCTGCTTTAGCCAACCATTCTTAAGATAGACAAAGCGTTCTATTGAACCATCGGGATGAATAATTTTTGTCTTGTGACCATAAATGTTATATGAATATTCAATGGTATTTCCTTTAGGATCAGCATCTGAAATTACTTGGCCCAAGATGTTGTATCTTTTCTTATAAACAGCGCCATCTGAAACAATAATTTTTTTGGTCTGCCTTCCCATGTAATCATAAAAGTATTTTATATTATGACCATAGGGATCCGTTTCCTCTATAAGATTGCCCTTGGCATCATATGTATATGTCGTTCTAAAAGATTCACCGGATGTATGATTTTCAGTCTTGGATGCCATCCAACCTGATGAGTTATAAGAATATAAAGTAATTTTGCCTGAACCGACAAGTTCTTCTTCTATGACTTGATTACTATCATTATACAAAAAACGAGTTTCCTGATTTAAAGGATTCGTTTCGGAAATTACTCTTCCATAACTGTCATAAGCTTTCTTCGTTATATAACACGAATTCTTGCTGTCAAAGACCCATACTTCAATCTCTCTACCTTGAGAGTCATATTTGAACACTTTACTTGTTAAGTTTTGATTTCTCCCATCAACAATATACCCTTCCAAAATCTTATGTGGTTTACCAAAGGAAGAAATTCCTGGGATTGTTATACCAAAAAACTGCTTAATGCGCCTATGAGAAACATCCTGCATATCATCGGAAGCTATAGAGCTACCATCGTCATCGATTTGAATTCTCACCTCACCATTATCGTCGTAAGTACGAAAAGTCCTATCTTGAATTTTTCCATCATATGATTGTAAAATTGAAGTTCGTAGATTAGTCTCTGGCAGGTAATCATATGTGACCATCCATCCTTTTGGAGTGCTCTGGCTTAACAACAAATTCCTATTATCCTTCGTATAGGTATATGTTGTACTATATTTCTCAGCACCCTCTATCCGTTTAAATGAATCGGCCTTTTCTCCTGTCAAATTGCCATAGACTGTTTTTTTTATCACATTCCCTTTTTTATCATAGGAGAAAGCCAATAATTGAAAGCATTCATTAGAAAGCATTATTGCTTTGGAAATCAATCTTCCTTCAGCCCCAGGTGCTTCGCACCATGAATATACCTCTTGACGTGCACTTAACTCTTTTTCCAAATAGTCAATTGATTTTAAACGCTTGTTCGAATCAAATTGGTAGGACTTTGTATTCCCTAAAGGATCTTCGACCAGGGTTTCATGTTTCTTATAAGTGAACAAATATGTTCCATTATTTTGCAGCAAACTGCTGACCTTTCCGTCATTAAAAGCGACCTGTACAAACCGTCCATCAGGTTTATTGACCCTGTAGATGTTAGGAAGAGGCCAGATGGAATAATCATAGGCAATAGTTCCTTTTTGATTAGAATTCACCTTAGTGAGTAATTTTTTGTATACAAACTGACGATTTTTCCCAGAATTAGTATGTAAATATTCGACCAGTTTACCGCAAGAGCTTTTTAAAGTACATCCCACTTCTGAATAGTGAAAATCTATGAAATTAAGTGTTTCACCTTTTCTATTGACCGTCCAAACCTTGGAAAGACAAGGTTTGTCATTTAAAATTTGATAATCGAATTTTAACCGATTGCCATTAGATTTTATCTGCTCTGTCAGAAGGTATAAATTATTCGTAGGCACCCCTAATTGCAGCCTTCTTTCTTCGATTAATTTAAAGTGTTTATTGTAGATTCGTTGAGAGCCATCTCCTTCAGCCACTCTCCATCCATTATTAAAAGTCGCAGTCCAATTGATATGATTTGACTGTGCGCTTGGACTTCCATTGCTTAAATTGGTATATCTTTTTTTGAAAAAATATGGATCAATAAAATGTTCTGAGGACTTACCTTGGTATGGAATAAAAAAACCATTCCTTTCTTCAATCAAAGCATGTGAATGCCTTGCACCATTTTGTGTAGGAGTTGCCAGTAAAGGATATTGACATCCAAACTTAAAACCCAGAAAAGTTTCGTAATAGTTTTTGTCATCATATATCCTGGTCAATTGAATAGGATCTATACTATCACCACTAAAATCATAATCTACTTGAAAAAAGGCTCCGGTAGAAACATTGACACAACCTGCAACAACAGACAGGGGCTCGAATTCAGCCGAAAGGATAAATTCCATTTGACTGATGTCTTGGTCTATATCTTTCAAATCTCCTTTTAAATATACCTCCTGAAAATCTTCTGGAATATCTTCTTCATTCGCATGAAGATAATTCCATATAAAGCTAAGTAAAATGACTCGGATAATTAGGTGCATAAATTTTTCCAAATTTCAGGTTAAAAAAATATCATAGTATATAGCTTAAGAATCCCCTGTCAAGTTGAAAGCAATTTGAAAATTTATTGCGAAGCACTTTGAAACATTTAGGACTCTCTAAATGAGAAATCAAATGGACCGGTTTATTTTGAATACACCACTGCTTATCATTTAGCAAAATCTCTTACAGACATCCTCTTTATTAGCATTCCGGCGAGATTATTCCCTTTGTTACCTTGTTAGAATCTTTCAAATGCATAGTAACTTGCACGGTCTTTGATATTCAGAATTTAAAGTGGAGAATTCTCAATTTTTTTGATCTGTTAATGAAGACTTCTACATCTCTCCTTTGCAGCGAGAAGCTTGTTTCATTTCTGCAGTCCATACTGAAGAAACCTAATACGTACTCGCAACCTAATCCTAAGATATTTAAAACAATTACAAATGCCCTCTCTAATTTAATGAAAACATTTAAAGGAGGCATTAAAAATTTATTTATATACCTTCCCGATACCATTAAAAAAGGCTTTAGCAGTGTTTACATTGCAATTAAAAATTTCGAAAAAAAAATGTTTGGAATTATCACTTCTTTGGCGCTTGTTCCTCTTAGTCTTTCCATTGGGGATTCTCACGGTGAAGGTGGAGAGGCTTTTACTTCACCCACTCAACCAAAAACAAAGGTTGAACCGACACTTTCTAAATGGAAAAATTGGTTTCGTCTTTCAAGTTATCAATTCCATTTACCGGGCACTCTGCAGGAATGGCAGCGAAAGCAAATGTCCACTGTCATCTTTAAAGATCCCACCAAGTTTTGCATCTCGCCTAACCCAAGTAACTAATAACAAAGGCCTGTCAACGCCACAACTGCAAAGCGTCTAACAGGCTCCGTTAAGTACATTCCTAACAGCAAACAGGATAAGCAGGATCGCAAGCGGCAGGATCAGCAGGATAGCAGCAATGGATTTTGCTGCTTATACAAATCTCTATTGGACTTAATATTTAATTTATTCTCTATCTAGTGTAGTCCCGATTAAGTTTACACTATGGTCTTTACACAATTAGCACATTCAGGGCTTCCCTAGTGTAGATTTGAGGTGTAAAGTTCAGCTATTTAACTGTCAAATTTTGTTCTTTAAAACTATGTGGATTTGCCCAAATTGGCTTATTATATTGAATTATGCCCCGAATGGGGCTAATTGTGTAAAGCCGGTCCGATCTCACATAGGTTACACTTTAACACAACCACATAGGTTACACTTTAA
>JACCVN010000432.1 GCA_013698165.1 Parachlamydiaceae bacterium
AGATTGGACTCCTTATGCAAGAAGCAAGGGAAGAGCTGAAGTTAGATGAAGGGGAACTGCTTAAATATGGGCCGAAGCATGCCAATTTAGTTAAACAGCATCATTTCGTCAAAAGTTTAGGAATTCAAGGCGTAGAGGTTCCTCTACCTTTTGGGATAGAAAGCAATGCGATAGTTGCTTTTTTAAGAGACACCAAACCAGCCATCTTCGAAACGTGGAATATTATTAGCCAGCAATTCGATAATTATGACGGGAAGGATGGGACGCCATTTCTGGAGCTGTCTACTGTGAAAAAATTACTCGCTGAAATCGATCAGGAGATCAAGGACGCCTTCATGGGATTGAATCAGAAGCGCAATGATTTGATTTCACCTGAAATGACTGAATGGATGGAATCTATTGATAGAGAGGGCAATTATTTAATGGTGCGAAGTTCCGGCGATGAAGATCAGCAAAACAGTGCTAATGCAGGGGGGAATATCAGCAAGGCTTATGTTTTACCTCTAAAGGAATGTTTTTTACTAGCCGTCGGTGATGTAGTATGTTCCTATTTCAGCGCAAATTCCTTAGCAAATCGAATCAATGCCGGGCGCAATCCTTTTGTTCAGAATCTGAACCTTGCTGTTACAGCTCAAGAGCTCATTGGCGAGCCGATAGGCGGGACTTCTCATGCCGATCATATTCCCATTTCCCTTGTGCTGTTTACCTGTGAACCTCTCTATGTCGGCGGTGAATCTTTTCGTGTGATGCGCCTAAGTGCATCTTACGGCCATGGTGAAGGAGTGGTCGGCAATAAAGGAATTGCTTGCGATACGGCTTTGATTCTTATTTCCGAAACGCATCCAGGGAAACTTTATGTCCTCTATGATAATCAAGATAAGCCGGAAAGATTGGCTCCTATAGATAGTAAAGAGGGAATTGTTCTAGAAAAGCTGCGGAATCCCAGGGAATTAAGAAAACGCCCCGTATTAACGCCGGAATTATTGGCCCGCCTCTATCATTGGGGAATTGTCGGAGAGAAGTTCTTTGACAGTAAACCTGCAGATATGGAGATCGTGATCAAGAATAATACCATTTTTCCTGTTCAAGAACGACCGATCAATCGCAAGCCTCTGCTTCCGACTTTCTTGGATCTAAAGAAAGCAGGACTATTTTTGAACTCTCCCATTGACGCACAAATCACAGCTGAAATGCTCGTACCGGGAAATGCTTCTGTTTTGAATATAAGTTCAGAAGGACATGTTCTTGAGGCGCAAACTCTTGCGGAGGCAGAAGAGCTTTTTGATATCAAAAAGCATCAGTTAGTGATTACCCATAACATAGAACCTGTTAACTCACATCCGGTTGTCAATTTCAGCGGACTTGGTATTCCCTGTTTGATCGTCATGAAGGAAAATGTTGTCAAAGATCTTTTAGTGCAGGTCTCGCCGGAGCGCCCCCTAGTTGTTTGCATGCAAACTGCTATGATTTACCTATGGAACAGTTCTAGTGGAAATGTCGATGCCGCCATTACAGAGGGCTTTGCAGTTCATCCAGCAAAAATTCAGTTTTCCCTGCTTAAAGGGAAAAAAGTGGAGGGGCAAGGTTTGCCCCCTCAGGTACCGGAAGATATTAAAGCTCTGTTGCTCAATATCCGTGCAGCAAAAACTGAGGAAGCTGCTCTGAATGTGATCAAAGAGCTGAAGCAGAACTCTTGGGTCACAAATATTAAACAGAGGAAAATCGAGCTCCAAAGGGTCCTGGAAGGATCACAATTTCCTCTTAAAGGGATAAATAACGCTTATGAGACATTGGATTCCCTTGATGCACAAATTCAAGATGCTTTTAAGGAGATCAAAGGTGCTTGGAAGAATAAGAGGCATGATGAGCGTTTAAGGCCGCTATTTCACGCGAAAGTTCTGGAAGCATTGCTTGTGGGAAATGCTGTTCCGGAAGGAACTCTTTGTCGTTATTCTTTAATTGACCTAGAACCTGTTTATGCTGCCGCTATGGAATTAGTGTCGTATCAAAAAGCACTATCACACGCTGCCACACTTGCGAAATTTGTCCCACTTGGAAGGCAAGCCCTGACTGAAGACATTCAACAACAATGGATTTCATTCCTGAAAGAGTTGGAACCTTGTGTGTTCAACAAGGAG
>JACCVN010000449.1 GCA_013698165.1 Parachlamydiaceae bacterium
AAAATTGCAGTGTGCAAGCGTTCATTTGGATAAGTATAAAGTGTAAAAAACCGCGAAGCAATGCTGCCAGCCTTTTTCTTAAACTCTTTCATATCAAAAGTATTGGCGTAGTTGCTTAAAGAACCGATGATGCTTGTCATGAACGCTATCATCAACAAATCAATGGAATTTAGACAAGAGAAAATTTCGATTAAGATCAATTAGGGAGTGTCCAAGTTATTCTTGAACACTCCCTTACCTCTTCACGTTTTTCGTGGATCCATCGCATCGCGTAGAGCATCGCCAACTAAAGCAATGGCTATCAAGAGTAGGGTTAGTAGAATCGCTGGTGGCCAAAGCAGATAGCTTTCACCAGGAAAAGCAGTGCGCCCCTCATCCATCAATACTCCCCATGAGCAAGAACCCTCCTCTCCCAGTCCAAGAAATGATAAACCAGCTTCGCTGGTGATTGCGCCCATGACAGCAAAGGGGAGCAGAGTTAGAAGCGGTGGAATAGCGTTTGGGAGGATGTGAATAAACATCGTATATTTTTCACTATAACCGAGAGCTTTACATGCTTCGACATAGGGGAGATTGCGTTGTTTAAAGAATTCACCTCTGATGTAGCGGCTAAAGCCTGTCCATCCGAAAAATCCAATGATCCCAATGACAAGAAATATTGATTTACTGCCCGTAATAGCCACAATCATTAAGAGCATGAAGAATGTCGGCATCGATTCCCAAACTTCGAGCAAGCGGCTGACAATAATATCAATAGTCCCTCCATAAAAGCCTGCCAGAGCGCCGATAGGAATAGCGATGATGATGGCAATCGCTACTGAAAGAATTCCGACAACGAGCGAGATTCGCGTACCAAAGAGCAATGCGGCGACAAGATCTTTATGATTGATGCGGGTTAGTTCCCACCAAGGTAGCGATCGATTTAAGCTTTGTTCGCCACCTGCATCATCTTCCCAATGGTAAGGTCTAATTAATGGCATCACTAAAAATTTAAGTTGTTGGCTTTCTTTCTCTAACCATGCATGACGATTTTCAATATATTGGATTTTTGCGTTGGCATACTCTGAAGTTAACGTATTGTTGTGATTTGAGCTTTTATTCTTTTCCAGAATATTCTTCTGCCTTAAAATTTCTTTTTTATCGCGATCGCGTTCAATGCCCCAAAGGGTGGCAGGAACAAGATCTGTGGGGTGTTTTGGGATATAGGTAGAAAGAATTTCATGTTGTTTCTTCTGCTGATCATACCGTAAAATCATGTTAAGCTTGGCATAGGGAGACATGTAGCTCAAATCTAAATTCCAGTCCGGCAAGGGATGCAATTTGATCGCTTTTTGCCTTTCTTCTGTCAACACGGCATTACTAGCAGGGTCTATAGTTTTACGATTTATGACGTATGCAAATAGCAGAAGCTGTAGCAGGCAGAGAGAAATTAAAGCAACTTTTAAGACTTTAGGCTTATTTTTGAATAGTTTCCAACATATACATCCTAACGGAAAAGTAAAGATCAGCAGATTAAAGAAGAGGTCCAATCTTTTCGTGAAAAATTCCGAATAAAAAAGATATCTAAATAGGGGGAAGTAGGCTTCGTCGTCATAAAAGACAAATATGGGTTTGCTAGAGGCTAGGAAGGGTGCGTATGTCGCTGCTAAGAAAAATCCAAAGATGACATATAAAGACACCCAGCCAATGCGATGCTGCTTAAATTGCTTCCATAGCCGCTGCCAATAAAAATCATGTGCTGTTTCAGTGGGCATAAACTTTTAAGCCTATTCTTTTGTCTTAGTCCAAGGTTACTCTAGGATCCAGCAATGTATATGTAATATCTGCTAATAGATATCCCATTAAAGTTAAAAATGATCCTGCGAGGGCTGAAAACATGATGACATTGTAATCCCTATTGATCACAGCATCATAAAAGAATTTCCCAAAACCATTGATGTCAAATAATGTCTCGACGATCAGCGATCCTCCAAGAAGAACTCCTAATGAGCCTGCAATAGAAGTCACGACTGTAATCCCTGCATTTCGGCCGACATGTTTAAATAGGATTCTTGAAAGAGGCACCCCTTTTGCCCAAGCTGTTCTAATATAGTCCTGGCGTAAAACTTCTAATACGGCCGTGCGTGATAGTCGCGTTTGCGCTGCCAAACTGCCATACATGATTGCCGTGAGCGGTAGAATGAGGTGGGTAAGAGTGTCTGTCAAGCGCTGTAGGGATGTTTGTTTGTTGTAGATGGCATCAGGGCTTGTGAACCCGCTTATAGGTATGGGAATGTCAGTGAACGGAAAGTTGTGTATTTTGATGGCCTCTTCGATTAAAAAAGGAGCTGCCACAAAAATAGGGATTGCGTAGAGAACAAGTAGAAAAAGATTTAGGGTATGATCAGGCCAGCGCCCTTGATAAAGTGCCATGGTAAAAGCGAGCAGCTGACATAGCACAAATGTGATGATCATTGGAATGATTGCCAAGGTCAGTGAATATTTAAAACGTCTTGTCACTTCATTGAGCACTGTTTTATTTGTATCGTTGCGGAGCGTCCCGAAGTCAAGGGTAAACACGCGGCTCATGTAGCGGAAAAAACGCGTTTCAAAGAAAAAGATCATTATTTTTTCATCAGCTGTCGGTACATAACGGTATTCCTGTTTATTCTCTGCGTACCATGTTGAAAGAACTCCGACCTTTTGATCTATCACCTCAGGAGTATCTTCTGGCAAAAATAACTGTTTTGTGAGGAGAAGAGTATCTTTGGATATTTTTCGATTAAAAGCCCTTTGTGCTTTTGTAAGCTCCGGTCCCACGAATGCCGGCATTGTTGCCCCTCTCACAAAAAAACGCGCTGCCATCCGCCGGTATTCCATCGGTTCAGCAGGTTCCTGTATAATTTTGAGCAGTAAAGGCATGATAAATCGAGATTGATCACCGAAGGTAATCCTGATGGCGTCGTAGTCCTTAACAGAAAGGGCATTAGGATTGTCGAATGAGGGCTTTTGTTCGATCAATATTTTTATGGTCCTGTGGACCTCTTCAGATGCTGTAAAAGGCCAATTGTTGAATAAGATTGGCAATGTCAAGCCATAATGCTCTCTAAATTGAAGATAACGGTCGTCACTTCCAAAAGCCATGGAACGGTCTGCTTTTCGCGTAGCTCCTTCTGCACTTATTTCTGTGCGTGTTGTCGGGTCGCCAGGAGCTAAATTGATGATCACAAAGTTCACTAGTAAAATGCAAAAGAGCGTGACGGGCAGGAGCAGCAAACGTCTAATGAGATAATTGAACATATATACTCAACATAGTTGAATCTGAGAATTTGGGCAACGCGAAAGCTCTCGCGGTTGAGCTCATTTAAAAGGCCTTGTATTGTACAATACAGGTCCTTTTAAATGATCTCAACCCACGAGGCTTTGGCGTAAACTAAAGTTCTCAGATTCAGCTATGTCTATATGTCTGCAAAAACTAGTTTCAATTGCGCCTCTGCCAGTGCCCGTGCGCGAAAAACCAACATCT
>JACCVN010000483.1 GCA_013698165.1 Parachlamydiaceae bacterium
CGGCTCACTCTATAACTTGGTCTACCACACGCTTACGCGTGTGGCTACATGCTGTCGCCGCATTCGCGGCTCACTCTATAACTTGGTCTACCACACGCTTACGCGTGTGGCTAAATGCTGTCGCCGCATTCGCGGCTAGAGGTTCATTTGTGCAGTATATTTCGAAATACATTACCTTAAATAGTTTATACCTAAATATACTTAAATTCATGTGAATAAAAAACCCAATTTTTTGCACAAATCAACACCCCTAACCCGTAGCAAGGCTTGCGAGCGATAGCGAAGACAGCTGCAGCTACGGGTGTGCAAAAAAAGCCTCATAACCCTGACAAGGGTTCTTCTTTTTTTGCAAATTCAGGATTTAAAAAATTTGGGTAATGATAAGGCATACGCCAGTGGCTACATGCTACCGCCGCATTCGCTCCTTTCGATTGCTGCTTAGCTCAGCATTCATCACTCACCATTCACCACTGCTCTTGGTTGGCTCCTGCTTCGAGACGCAGCAGGCTACAGGTTTTGGGCTACAGGTTTTGTTGTGCAAGTATACTTAGTACGTGATATAATTTACTATTATGAATAATAACTCAGAAAAAAAATTAGTTAACTCCTCAGGAGCGGATGATGCCTTTTTTTTTACACATACGCGGTTGATTTTTATTTTAAGCAGGCTACTCTGCAGTCCTCTTGAAGCACTCTACTACATCATGCCCTTTATTTTTGCTAAGGATCTTAATGCGACACCTTTGCAACTCACCCTATTGATCAGTGTTAAGCCTGTTGTCGCGCTATTATCCTTTTACGGAAATCTAATCATTAAAGGGCGGCCGAAGCGTCTCAAGACATTTCTGGCATTATCAAGTCTTTTTGCTGCGCTGCCTTGCTTATTTTTTCCCTTCGTCAGTAATGTTTGGTACTTTTTGTTCTCTTATGGGATTTTCTGGATGTCGATCAGAGCCATGATCCCCGCATGGTCTGAAATATTTAAGATCAATGAACCTAAGGAAAAAAGGGGAAGTATTTTTTCAAAGGGCGCGATAGCGAATTATGTCATCATGATTTTTTTTCCTTTATTGTGCTCGCCCTGGATTGATACCTATCCACATATATGGAAATGGTTTTTCTTTGGCCTTGCTGCTGTTCAAACTTTTAATGCCATATTGTTACTGTGCATTAAAGTCAGAACATTTTCCGAGTCGATTGAACCATATGGATCTTACAACTTTGTCTCGTTGAAATCTATTATCGTAGATCCTTGGATAAATTGCTGGGCACTGATGAAAGAAAGGGCTGATTTCAGGCATTACCAAATTGTCTTTATGTTTGGAGGCGCTGGGCTAATTATCATGCAGCCAGTTCTCCCCATTTTTTTTAAAGAAACTCTTCTACTCTCTTATACACAGCTATCTCTTGCAACTTCCCTTTGTAAGGGGATCGCGTTTGCGTGCACTGCCCCTATCTGGGCTAGTTGGTTAAATCGCATTTCAATTAATTTGTTTAACTGCTATGTCAATTTATTTTCGGTTTTATTTGTAGGCTTTATTTTAGCCGCAAGTTTTGACACAGCTTGGATATATGTTGCTTATCTGATTTATGGGACTATGCAAGCTGGAAGTGAGTTGAGTTGGAATATGTCTGGCCCTATCTTCTCTAAAGAAAAAGATAGCACCTTGTATTCTGGCGTTAATGTCGCTATGGTGGGTGTACGGGGGTGTTTTGCACCCTTTGTCGGTGAGGGTCTCTATCTGTTGACAAATGCGTCTACAGTATTTATTAGCAGTGGATGTCTCTGCTTAATTGGAGCTTGTTATTCATTTTTTTCAAAACAAGCACGTCAAGAGAAAGCTATCAATGAAGGTGTTTGAATGAAAAAAGTCATCTTTCCCGGAACGTTTGATCCGCCAACCCTAGGGCATTTCGACATCGCCAAAAGGGCCTCACAGATTTTTGATTATGTTTATATTGCAATTGGCTCAAATACATTGAAGAATTCTCCCTTTTTTAGCCTCGAAAAAAGAGTGGAATACTTAAAAACCATAACTAAAACCATTCCAAATATCGAGGTCACTACATTCAGTGGTGTTTTAGTCGATTTTGCTGAGAAATTGGGCGTTAACGCTATCCTAAAGTCTTTGCGCAGTGCTTCTGACTTCGATTATGAAAACGTACAAGCACAAATGAATCGCCATTTGGCAAATGTAGAAACGATTTACATGGTTGCCGACGAACGCTATCGCTTTATTAGCTCATCGCTTATCCGTGAGATCGCAAGCCATGGGAAAAGGATAGATGCTTTTATTTCCCCTGAAATTGCAGAAGATGTCTTCCATGGGCTCTCAAAACAAAAGTAGGCAGCTTCTATTTTTTCTACCCCTTTTTGAATCATCCTTGATTGAAATCAACGTCATGTTTTAATTCAATTTGCCAATTTAATGCTTAACTTGCAACCGTTGGCGACGGGCCTCCAGATAGAGCTCAGGAAGAGACAAGGCTCCGAAAATGATAAGGCCTGCATACCAGAAGGGGGAGATAGAGACGTTTAGCGCCAGCATAAACAGCATGGGCATTTGTATAGCAGTGGTGATTTTGCCGCTCCAGATTGCCCCATAGCGATATTTCCCTAATACCCCTCTGATAGCCAGATAAATACTGAAAAGAAAAACTGAAAAGTCTCGGCACATAAATGCTGCCGCTTGCCAAATACTTAGGCGATCTTCTTGTAAGAAGATGACTAGAGCCACAAATACAAAAAGTTTGTCTGTGATGGGGTCGAGTATAGTCCCTAGAGCTGAGGTCTGCTTATATTTTCGTGCTAAGTAGCCATCCATCGCATCGGTGACCATCGCTAAAATGATAGCTACTGCACGGTAGTGAGGATTATCCTGAAAAAATAGGCAAGCCAAGGGAACGCGCAATAGTGACAATAGATTGGGAAGCGTTAGCATAGATTCTTAATCACTGTTGTTGGCAACATTTGCAGGCCCTTTCTTTTTGTACAACCAATAGATCAAAATGGCAGAGAAAATTAAGGAAATCACTGTAATAATAGCAGTTTTTTCATATAACTCAAAATCATGTATTATCGTATGAATATTTTGACCTGAAAGATATCCAATATAAAACATTGTCAATGAAGCGATGAGGCAGGCGATTCCATCTCGTAAAATAAATACATGAAAGGGCATCTTAGTTAATCCTGAAGAGAGAAAAATTGCTGCCCGCACACCGCCGGGAATGAACCTACCGATAATGAAGGTAAAAATGCCAAATCGTTTATAGTATGATGTCAACTTTTCTAATCTTTTAGGGGTAACAATATGCTTAAACCAGCCAATATTTAATAGCTTAGGGCCCAGCAGTCTGCCAATCCAGTAGGCTTCCCAAGCAGAGAGCCAGCAAGCAAAGAAGATCCAAATGTAGAATGTTACCGCATGGTCGGGTACACAAGTGCTCGCAATTCCTCCTGCGATGAGCAGCAGCACCTCTTCGCTTATCGGAACTCCTATTCCCGTTAACATGATCAAAACGAAAATAATTAGATGGGCATGTTCAGCATGATCACAAATATATGCGAATATCGATTCCAAAGATTTACCTTAAATTTTTTAGTAAATTATCGTTGAAAGCCCATTAAAAATCAATGATTTAGATAGGAAAAGAGATCTGAGAAAAGCGGAGGCTTGGGGCCACCACCAATTTAACGTAAGACGCAAAAGCACAAGACCCATAAGAGCAGCTGAAATGGACCCAAAAACAAAATTTTGGGGTTAACTTCGCTTGATCACGTTAACAAGCTCGCGAATGGCGATAAAAAACATGACGTAGTCGATGTTAGGGTTGTTTTGAAGTTTAGTCATTAGGGATTGCCAACGCTCAAGAGAAAGCTGGTTTTTAGACAGCCAGTTATTGACGATTTCAAGGGGGTCAGTCATCTTATTTCGTTGCTTTAGAGTTGAGATTGTCAGAGCGCGATGAGCGCTGTCCAGTTCATCACGCAGTGTTAATCTTGCGAGCTCATCCCAATACCCTTGACGCAGGTCTGTGCCGATTTTATCTCGCATCCAAAGAAGATTAATTTTTTCACCGATTAGAAAATAGACCTTTGCAGTTAAATTAAGTTCATATTTATGCTGCGTGGCGATTTCAATAATATTCAGGGAAGTATGTATCGATCGGTATGAAGCGATTGTCAGAGCGAGCTCAGCAGGCAAACCTTTACTTAAAAAAGACTCATTGATGGTCGACAGATATAATTTTGCTTGACCATCCATTAATACAGGAATGATATCCTTAAGATCCTCTAAGCGTACGGAAAATTGATCAATCAGCTTGCCTAGATCTTTCCTAAGGTGCCTGCTGTGTAGAAACCAGCGTGTTGCCAGGTTAACAACAGTACGAATGTGATAATACATTTCATATTGAGTATCAAGAGACACTTTATAGCCTAAGGCTTCGACGACTTTTGAAAGCTCTTCAGCTTTAAATATTTTGGACGCAGCAATGAAAGCGCGCACGATTTCTTCGATATTGGCACCGGTTTCAAGTTGCATCCGATAAGTAAATGTAAAGCCCATTTCATTGACAATCTTATTGCTGAGTTGAGTGGCAAGAATCTCGCGGAAAAGAGGGTGATTCCTCAAAATTTTACCATATTTCTTTTGCATGATAGGGGGAAACGCTGTGGAGGCAATATCGTAGAGGTAGGGGTCTTCCTGTAAATTTGAATCCAGGATCATGCTTTTGATCTGTATTTTGGTATAAGCCAGTAACACAGCTAGCTCAGGACGGGTAAGGCCTAGGTTTGCGTTTTTGCGCTCGAGAAATTCATTATCTGTTGGTAAAAATTCAACTGTACGGTTAAGCGTGCCGGTTTTTTCAAGCACTTGAACATACTGTTGATGCCTTCCAATAGTCACATTGGAGTGTTGGGCAGCAAAACTGATGGAAAAAGCCTGGGCGTAATTATCCTTTAAGACGAGAGCAGCGATCTCTTGCGTAAGAGAAGAGAGCAAACCATTGCGGGCTTTATTTGTTAACTTGCCGACGCGGATCTCTTGATCAAGAAGTATTTTTAGGTTGACCTCATGGTCTGAGCAGTCCACACCTGCAGAATTGTCAATAAAATCAGCATTAATGAGCCCGCCTTTAAGAGCATACTCAATTCGCCCGCGCTGTGTACAACCTAGATTTCCTCCTTCAGCAACTACTCTACAGCAAAGTTCAGATCCATCGATTCTGCAATATTCATTTGTGCGGTCTCCAACATCTGCATGGGTTTCGGTACTGGCTTTAACATAAGTGCCGATTCCTCCATTAAAAAAGAGGTCTACGGGGGCTTTTAGAATCGCGCGTATAAGTTCGTTTGGGGACATACTGTCTTTAGTGGTATCTAATGCAATTTTGATTTGAGGGGAAAGAACGATGCTTTTGAGGCTGCGTTTGTACACTCCTCCACCAGGAGAAATTAGAGCGGGGTTATAATCTTCCCATGACGAAGTGGACAAATTAAAAAGTCGATGCCGCTCTGCATAAGAGATTTTGGCGTCCGGATTAGGATCGAGAAAGATGTGGCGGTGGTCAAAAGCTGCCAGTAAGTTTATGTGTTTGGAATAGAGCATTCCATTTCCAAAAACATCTCCGCTCATATCTCCGATACCAACGACAGTAATATCGGTATTCAGGACATCAATATCAAGTTCACGAAAATGTCGCTTTATAGATTCCCATGCACCTCGCGCGGTGATTCCCATTTTTTTATGATCATAGCCCGCAGAACCTCCCGAGGCAAAAGCGTCACCGAGCCAAAAATTGTATTCTTTGGAAAGGGCATTTGCAATATCGGAAAAGGCGGAAGTTCCTTTATCAGCTGCTACGACAAGATAGGGGTCTGTATCGTCGTAGCAGACAACATCTTTGGGCGAAATAAACTTTCCATCGACAAGATTATCCGTAAGGTCCAGGAGTCCGCGTATAAAACATTGGTAGCATTTGATAATCTCGCTCTGAATGAGTTCGCGGGGAGCATTGACAGTCAGCATTTTAGCGACAAAGCCACCCTTTGCTCCAGAGGGTACGATGACAGCGTTTTTAACTTTTTGTGCCTTCATCAAGCCAAGGATTTCGGTTCGATAATCTTCATGCCTATCAGACCAGCGTATCCCTCCGCGGGAGACCAAAGTGTTGCGAAGATGGATGCCTTCAACATGAGGGGCATAAATATAGACCTCAACCATCGGCACTGGTAAGGGTAAATCAGGGATAGCAGGAGAATTAAATTTGAAAGAAAGATAAGATTTATTCTTACCATTCGCGTCGAGTTGGAAATAATTTGTTCTGACAGTTGCTCTGCTTAAATCGAGTAGATGCTGAAAGATTCTGTCTTCATCAAGGCTGATGACAGATTCGAGCAAATGAGTAATGTGGTCTTCGATTTCTTTTGTTTTTTTATCTCTCTTATTGTGAAGTTCCGGATCATGACGGACAAGAAAGAGGGCTATTAGCTCCTTTGTAATCTCTGCATGGGCTGCTAGCGCTCGCTCAATGTACACTTGTGTAAAGCGGAAGCCAACTTGCCTTAAATATTTGGTATAGGCGCGTAGTATAGTGGCTTCACGCCACGACAAAGAAGCCCCCAGTATAAGTTTATTAAAATCGTCATTTTCAGCATTTCCGGTCAACACTTGTATAAAAGCATCCTGGAATAACTCTTTTACTGTTTCGATGTTGATCGGACCATTCCGATAGGCGAGGGAGAAGTCGCTGATCCAGACGTTAATTCCTTGGCTATGCTTTACGACTTCTGAGCGAAGATTGTTAACACATAAGTCGAAATTTTCCAACATTGGAAGAATATCGGAAAGAGTGATCGATCGTTCCCATTGAAATATTCGAAGATGTATTGGATACTCAGGGTGTTCTTGTGAAGAGTAAATGCTTGAAGCAACGCGCTTATCTGGAGAAAGGGTTTCAATAATCCTAATGTCCATACCTGCAACATCAGGGGAGTTAGTGTCCATGTAGTTAAAGTGAAATGAGCCTTTGTATTTCGAAGCGAGTTTTTCTCCTTCCTTAGCTCCTAAGCGGCCGATTAGAATTTTTTTGAGTTGGGCATGCCATGAAGTGCTCATCGTTAGTCCCTTTTTTGAAATCGTTACCCATTCCTACATTGCAGTAATAACTTAACGCAGATTTCATGCCAAGTTAAGTCTAAGAAATTACTTTTATTGATGTTTGGTTGGGAAATGAAACCCTCTTATATAAATGGACTTTCATCTTCTGATATCCTAACTGATTGATATTTTCATTAAAACTTAGTCTCCTAAGCAGCGAATGCTATTAAAGCCTGTAGCTACACGAGTAAGCCTCTTATCTTGTTTAAATTCTATGTTTTACAATTAAATATTGACATTGGTTGAAAATATGCTAACATTTTAATATTAGATTTATATTGGTTTGTTTTTCTTTCAGAGGAAACCAGTTTTGTTCACAAATAAAAAATGTAAACCAATTAGTGAATTATATTTCAATATTTCTCATTTCTGCGGTCGAGCTATTATTTATTAATATTTTTAAGAGGGTTTATGCATCCGCAATTAGTCTTATATAGTAACTTTATTAATGAAATACCTGGTATTAATACTGATAGAGGCTCTAAGGTGATAGAAAATATTACAGAGGCAACTACTCCAGAGAATTTCGATTCTCTAGTTGAAGGAGATCCAGAGTATCACTTTAAACATTATTGGAGTATGTCTTGCCCTTTCGGAACGGCTTTGCATAAAAGTGTTTTTGTAGGTAATTTTCAATTGGCAATCTTCCTTATCGAAAAATTTGGCAAAGATTTCATAAATGTAACAGACAGATTCAATAAGACCGTGATATTTACGGCAATTCAAAGCAATTCCCCTCAAAGCCTGTCATTTCTAAAACATTTGGTTAATTACGGAGCAAATGTAAATTATCCGCATCTTATGATTGCTGGTAATACTTCTAAATCAAAAATAAAACTATTGCTAAAGTATGGGGCTCAACAAGGATGCCGATTTCTGAAAATAGGTAATAAGATTCTAAATAATAAAATTAAAGTCCCCGCAGATTTTAATGTTAATAAAGCTTTATTTGATAAAGCAGATCGTCCTTCTGAAGTTCTCGAGAAAGCTAAGTCAGAAATAAATGCAGAAAAATTTCAATTCTTTTTAGGATTAAAAGACAAAGACTCTCTTGTTAGTGCTATTCCAAAAGAAATAGTGGAAAATATTTTGTCTAATATTGTGTATCCAAGTATACGTAAAAAAGCAGAAGAAATGCTTGTAAATGCTATTAATGAAATCAATAAATTATAAAAATTAGTTAATTGTAATGGCAAATTGTCTTAATTTTAAAATAAACTTTAAAAAAAATATTTAAAAACAATAAAATTGGAAGTTATATAAATGAATAATACTACAATTAGTGTAGGACCTTATGTAAGTCTTGAGGGAAGGTTTATGAGTCCACTCGA
>JACCVN010000488.1 GCA_013698165.1 Parachlamydiaceae bacterium
CATCCAAATAACATTGCGCTCGGTCACTCTGAAGTACTGAATGCGATCAACCTTGAATCTGTTAGCGAATGCATAAAAAATAATTTAACGCCTGACGCATCCATAGTTTTACATTCCTGCTCAACTGGAAAGGATATTTCTCCAGAATTAAATATCGCTGAGAAACTTAATTCCCTAACAGGCCGCACTGTATTTGCACCCACAGCGGATTTTTCTCCATATGACTGTCAATTTAAATATGACGGAGAAACAAAAAAAACTAGCTTTCATTGTGAAGATTGGGATGGTGAGTACGTAGCATTTTCAGCAATTTCCCCTGAAACTTCTTTGACCCTAAAGCATACAGCTAAAATGGACTGAAAAAATCTCTGAGTGATCACCAAGTGGCTGGTTCTTGGTGATTTTTAGCACGAGCTATCAGGCATGAGTAAAAAGGGAATGATAAGCGGTTAAGCGAGAAACTTGACAAAGATTTCACCTTATAGAGGAGTCGCCTCAAATTAATAAAGTACATGCATCACGAGATGAAAAGATAGCTAAACGCATCATTGAGGTTGTCCTTGAGGCTGAAAAAGAGGGGAACGAAACGGTTATTGTATTGGGCTGCGCTCAACTACTTTATTCAAAAATAAAAAATGTCTTGGAATATCTTAAGAAATAAACTCACTTTAAGAACACGATTTTTTTAAAATACTATTTTAAATTACCTGATTACTTAATTGTTGACATCAAATATTGTATAATGCAGGATGGTCCATTGATGCCGGATGTTTTATGGATAGGGCATTCAATCTGATGAAGGTCGGTCGTGGTTTGCCACCAAGATGTTGTTAACCGTGAAGAGATAAATAGAACTAATCTAATACATTGTATGATAGATTAAAGTATGCAAAAAAAACAAATGCCGTATTTTAAAATCATTTTTTACTCGGTCTGATGCTGAGCCAAATCAGCTTTCTAATATAAAAAAGAGTGCTCTCCATCATGAATAGCGACTACATTATCAGGATTATTGAACAGTTTATTCAAGCCACTGTAGCAATTGTCAGGGCAAGAAAGGCTGGTAACTACGAAGAGGCGTTTCATCAGATTCAAAACGCAAGTCAGCGATATTTGCATACAGACATCACTTCAATCATAAATAAGACTCCAGAGCAACTTTTGGATTTCTTTAAAAGTGGTGGCAAACACATCGATGCAGAACAATGCATGGTTTGTGCAGATTTGCTCTATGAAACAGCCCTGATCTGTGAATCTAAGCAATTTGAGGATTTATCGCTGCATTCAAAAATATCGTGTTTACACTTGTATCTCCATGCCATCCCAAAAGAAAAGCAATTTCAGACTCAATCTTATATGGAAAGAGTGGATGAACTGATAAAGGAGTTGGAAAACAAAGCTATTCCTAAAAGTGTTAAGGAAGGCATTTCAATCTATCAAAAGCTCTTGAATAAAGGGCTTTGACTGCGGTAAAAACAACACAACAAAAGCGCCTAAGAGAGCGAGATAGATTCAATCCAAATGTTTGCTTTCGCCGCATTCGCGGCTTACGGAAATTTTTTTCAAGCCACACGCTCACGCGTGTGGCTATATGCTGCCGCCGCATTCGCGGCTAGGGTATTTTTTTTGTGCAGTTTTGGACAAATCCCTTCATGTGGTTTTATCGTATATGTCGATGCAATTAATAACTAGATGCTTGTGATTTTATCACGATATTTACTGCACAAGAACAGGACCATAACCCGTTGCCAATACAAATAATTTAATAGGTGAATCTTTTTTATTTAAGTCTCCATATCTATCGCCGTATTTGTAGGGTAAAAATAGTAAGGGTATTTTACCATAGTGTAGCCCCAATCGGGGCAAACTATGGGTACAGAATAAATTAAACATTAAGTCCCAAAGGGGTGGTTTGTGTAATCAGCGAAACACAGGGCCTTTTAAAGGAGCTCAATCGCGAGAGCATTGGCGTTGCCCAAATTCTCAGATTCAGCTATGTCAAGTATATATAAACCTAGCAGTTTTTGATAAAGAATATGTAGTACTTCCTTGATCTGCTCTTCTGCCAGTTTCATGATTTCGGGATCGCCTTTTAAATAA
The DNA here is from genome assembly GCA_013698165.1 of Parachlamydiaceae bacterium. GTDB lineage: Bacteria > Chlamydiota > Chlamydiia > Chlamydiales > Parachlamydiaceae > JACCVN01. The sequence continues at coordinate 2,101 of JACCVN010000488.1, forward strand.
TAGGGGAGTTGACAGGTTGTTTTATAGCGTTCATTCAGGGTGCCTTCTTCACAGAGGCTTTTGTTAGGAAGAGAATAGTAGCCACCCAAGCATACAATTTCTATTTCTTTTTTATTGTAGATCATTAGAAATGCTAGCCTTAATGTAGGCGAGTAGAGTTTGCCCTCTAAGTGAGGAGCGGAAACCGGTTCTACTTCGATGAATTCTTCGACCAAAAAACTTTCCGAATTGCATGAAAGCCAAAATTCATAAGCAGGATCGATATTTGGAGCTCCCTGAGGTTTTCTTTTAAACAAGTATTCTAAAGCTTCTTGTAGATCTTCTTTTTTCAAAATAATGACCCCATTGCCAAGGGAACCATGTAGAGGCTTTATCACAAGAAGGTCGCTTCCGATATCTTTGTTGATACGTTCAATCAGACCCTCTTCATTCTCAAGACTATACAGGCCCCATTTAGGTTTATGTTTTTCTGTCGAAGGATCACCCATTAACAAATTTGTGACCTTGTATTTGTCCTTTCGATTGCTGTAGGTCGCATTATCAATACAAATGATGCCTGGATATTTTTTTCTAAAACTCTTCCTATTTTCAATCTGGCCTGGTCTCATAATGACAAAACCATGGTATGAATTAAGATCAGCGGGATCGTAGACTGGCGCAGCGGCATGGACTAAAAACTGTTTGTTTTTTGTGATGCTTATAAAATCTTGAGCGACATTCCATTTTCTATCATTCAAAAATTCTTGTTTTAATGATGGGTCAAAAAATGCGCCGTTAGAGGCCCAGGATCGTTCATGGAATCTGTCAAGCTCCTTGACAAGATTTTGAGCAATTAGGCTGTAGCCACCATTTGAAAAAGTTTCTCCTTTAAACGAAGATGAGATACCATGTTGAATTTCACATATCTGCGCGCCTCTTTCCGCATTGTACTTGATATCCACAACAACAAAGCTGACATCGGCAGGCAATTGACTTTCTTTTTGATCAAATTCTTCTGCAAATATACTTCTAGGGGAAAAGCACGTCATGAAAAGAATGATGAAGAAAAAGCTGTTGAGTTTCGGCATGGTTACTCCTTTTTAAGATGATTTTGCCATTCTTCGTAGGTTCTAAAATCCTGTATGCTTTTAGCATGAGCTACGCCTTCGCTCAATCGATTTGGTAATTTTAATATAGCTCCGCGTGTCAATAAACCTTCTGCTAAAGCAGTGTAGGCCACGACATCCAAGTATAAAACTTCAAAGTCTGCTTGTTTACGAATTTGTATGGCTTTTTTTTCTTCTTGTAATCGATTCGATTCTTGATAGAAATGATAACCGGATCCGACTGTTGAACAACCGGCCATATATTTTCCGAGCTTTAGCATGAATTTTTCCTTTGGGTAGTAAGTAAGGCCTTTTCAAAAATTGGGGTCACTATTCACTTATGCTCATATTTAAAATAGGGTATTTAATACCCTATTTTTGTTTTTCATAAACATCCGAGGGGAACGTAGATCTCCTATAGATGGTGGGTAATCAAGACTAATGCTGTCAGAGAGGCTGTATCAGTGCGTAAAATGTTGCTATGCAATTTAACGCCGGTAGCACCTAGATCGATTAACAACTTTTCTTCATTTTCGCTAAAACCACTTTCAGGTCCCGTGCAAAAGATAATCTTTGGCTCAGAGATTTTGAATATCACATCAGTAAGCAAAGGTGCTTTTGGAGAAAGGTCTCCAAAAAAAATTGGAAGGGTAGGTGTTTGCCACTTTGCAAGTGCGGGTTTCATTTCAATTTGTGGTAGGTACAGTCTACCACATTGTTTTATAGCTGCAACAGAGACGCTCTTAAGACGTGATACCTGACTTTCAGAAAGTTCTTTACGTTCGCTGCGTTCCCCAGGAAAGAGCCAGAGCTCCGTCATGCCTAACTCCGTGCCTTTTTCAACAATAGTGTCCAATCTGTTAAGGCGAGGGATTCCTTGGAGAAGAATAATTTGATGGTTGGGTTTTGGGTCACTGACCAATTCAGAGATCCCAAGAACAGCTTTTTTCTTTTCAATGCGAAGAATGGAACTTGTAGCAAGAGTGCCATTGCCGTTGACCACCTCAACACTTTCGCCAACTTTACTGCGCATCACATTTGTTAAGTGATGGAATTCTAATCCCTCAAGGATAATCTCATCATCTTTGCTCAGTACACTTTCTACAAAATAGCGCTCTACGGGCATGGTGAATTTAGTACTCAGTAATGATGATTTTATCGCCCTTGATCGAACTTTCAATATCGAGCTTGTGATCCTGGGAGATATAAAATGCAAGCCGTTGAAAGTATTCTCTGAAGCGTTTACGATAAAGAGATTCCCGTTTTTTTAAGGTAGTGCTCGTTTGTTTATTTCCAGCCGCAAGTTGAAAGGCAACGAATGTTTCTTCAAGCTGATGCGGTGTCACAACTTCAAGGCCCCAAGGCAGACGCTCTTTTCCTTCTTGAGGAACAACTGCAATTTGGATTTCGAGAAAGTCACGAACTACTTCCAAAAACAGGCGGCTGACATTTTTGATGTACAGAGGTTTTGAAAAGAGGCTTAGTCCATTTTTGGCAACAACAGGTCCACTATTTTCCAAAGAGATAGTTTGTGGATTTAATGTTTCCAGCGATTGCACAGGATAAAAAATTCGGATGGGGATCGGTTGCCCGATAGGTAGGAGTTCCTGTCGTAAGAAATCAAGACGCAAGTAGGCCGCCTCGGCGTCATTAATTTCTTCGGTCACATTGTTGCGGAAGGGGATTGAAACCTGCTTCCATTTTACAGGGACAAGAAAGCTGATTTCATTGTTGTTTCCACCTAGCTGCTGGCTTTTAATCGCATCAAGATCGGACTTGGAAATTTCATTCAGATTAAATGTCAGGGTCAAGCCTTGGTTTCTTAATCGATAGACTTCCTCCTCAGGACCAATTACGGTTTGAACTAGTCTGTGTGGCCAAAGACCTAGGAACTCATAGCCTGGAGGAGCAGTGCCAATAGGATTTAAAATCTCCAGAGGGATTTTTTCCGTGACTAGGCGGTTCAATTTGATCACAAATTCAGCGTAATCCACATCTGCAATGTTATCGATCAAGTCTAAGGTGGGGTTGAGGCTGACGAGATTTTTTTTGGTGATATGAAAAATCCAGTCGGTGCGGTCAATGGCTGATGCATCGATGTTAACTTCAAGATCTCCGGGTTCTATTTCGTCGATAACTTCTTTAGATCCAGTGAGCGTAAGGGCAATGCGTTTGCTTAAAATACCATTTGGAAGCAATCCAATAATTGTTTTATCGGAAGGTAAGTTTGAAATTCTAATGGGAACGTTTCGGATTGTTTTAGTTTCTGTGATCGAATGGTTGACGAAAAACCAGATGATTATAGCAGTGAGCAATGCCGTTAGCTTTCTCTGCCAATTATTGAAGAAAATTGCGTGTATTATCGATTCCATGGCTTCAGTCGTCCTAGTGCATTAATGCTAGATTCAATGGCTGTTTGAGGGGGAGTAAACACACTGCGAATAATTCCTTTGCAACGGTCGATTTTGATACCTCGCGTCATAATTCCGTCACGAGCAATCGATACTTTTCCAGTTTCTTCGGAGACAACAATAATTAGAGCGTCAGTTGCTTGACTAATCCCTAAGCCGGCACGGTGGCGTGTTCCCATCGATTTTGAAAGTTGAGTACTATCATCTGCTAAGGGAAGAATTGTGGCTGCGGACAAAATCGTTGTGCCACGAATAATGACCGCTCCATCATGTAAAGGAGTAGTTGTAATAAAGATCGATTCTAAAAGCTCCGGAGAAAACTTCGCGTTCAACAGTACAGCTTTGTTAGCATATTCGTCTAAAGTATCCTGATTTTCCAAAACTATGAGCGCCCCGATCCGCCGATCAGATAACCTGTAGACAGATTGAGAGATGCCATCAAGAAACTTATCAAACTCTGTAACTTCCCGATATTTTTTGCCTTTGACGCTTAAACGGGACAATGCAAGTCGTAATTCAGGTTGAAAGATAATCAATAAGGCGATGACCGCAACATTGACAAAATAAAATAAAAGTTTTTCCAATACAGGCAGATGTACCCAAGTTGTAAAGGCATAAAACATCAAAAAAGCAATCAAACCAATGATCAGATCCATCGCTCTTGTATTCCAAAAAAACGACAGCAGGTAATAGATCATCAGAGCAATGATGAATACTTCCATGCATGAAGTGAAGAGTTGGAGAAAGTGCATAACCTATTGACCTAAGCCGCAAGTGGTGTGTTCATAACTGCTTAATATATTGATAACTTGCCTATGTTCCTTGACGTCGTGTACACGGATGTAATCGACGCCTGCTGTAATTGCAATTGTACTCATTGCCAGTGTGGCCGGAAGTACCTCTTCTGAAGAAAGCCCTAGAATCTTTCGGATAAACGTCTTTCTAGAAACTCCTAAGAGGAGCGGAAATCCAATGGCCTTTAACTTGCGCAGATTGTGTATAATTTCGAGATTATGAGCAACGGTTTTTCCAAAGCCAATACCCGGATCTAGAATTATTTGCTCTTTTTTTACTCCGGCTCGCGTAAGGTCTTCTATTGTGGTTTCAAACCAATGCAATAATGCTGCGATAATCCCGTTATTGTAGAATGGGGAATCCTGCATTGTTTTGGGGTTTCCTAACATATGCATCACACAAATTTGCATTTGACTGCTGGCTGCAAGCTCGCGCATCGCAGGATCTCGAAATCCCGATACATCATTAATTATAGATGCTCCAGCAGCAAGAGCTTTTTCAGCTACTGAAGGCTTCATAGTATCGATAGATATCGGCAGAGGCTGCCGCTTTGATAGCTCTTGAATGAGTGGAATCACTCTTCTTATTTCTTCCTCTTCTGAAACCGGGGGTGCGTTAGGTCTTGTTGATTCTCCACCGATATCAATGATATCAGCACCCTGTTTCCATAATTCGATCCCATAAGCAATTGCTTTATCCAGCTCATCGGGACGAGAGTCGGCAAAAAAGGAATCAGGGGTGGCGTTTAAAATCCCCATTATTTTAGTTGAAGCCATGTCATACCCTGATTAAAAGAACCATTTTCGCACATCCATCCATTATCTGGGTGAAAAATTAATGTAGTATGCTGCGAGAACAGCAAGGCTACTTAAAATTGCCTATAGCAGTGAAAGCTAAAAATTTAATATGCTGTAGACTTTGATTGATCGCCAACCGCCCAGGAGTGTTGATAATGGATGTCGAAATACTTGCCCGCCTACAGTTTGCTTTTACAATCATGTATCATTATATCTATCCCCAGCTCAGCATTGGACTAGGGCTTGTGTTAGTGATCATTGAAAGTATCTATCTCAAAACCGGGAATCCTTTATATTTGACGATGGCAAAATTCTGGACCAAAGTCTTCGCCTTAACATTTGCTCTAGGTGTATCGACTGGTATAGTCATGGAATTTGAATTTGGCACCAATTGGGCAACCTATTCGCGTTATGTTGGCGATGTCTTTGGAAGCGCTTTGGCTGCTGAAGGAGTCTTTGCTTTTTTCCTTGAATCAGGATTTTTGGCATTGCTGCTATTTGGCTGGGACCGCGTAGGTAAAAAAATGCATTATTTTGCTACCTGTATGGTTGCCCTCGGAGCCCATTTCAGCGCAATTTGGATTATCGTTGCCAACTCTTGGATGCAAACACCTGCCGGTTATCATATTGTTGGTGAGGGAATGGATGCCCGAGCAGAAATCATCGATTTTTGGGCGATGGTCTTTAATCC
>JACCVN010000534.1 GCA_013698165.1 Parachlamydiaceae bacterium
CGGCTAGAGTGTTCATTTTGTGCAGTAAATAGCGGGATAAAAATCACAAACATCTAAGTTAATAATTGCATCGACATATACACCATAAATCCACATGAAGGAATATGTCCAAAAACAGCATAAAAACAACACTCTAGCTGCATGCTAGTAACTGTGGAGAGCCACTACCAGTTCTAATGCAAAGACGCAAAGAAACGCAAAGAGCAGCCAGCTCTTTGCGCTTCTTTGCGTCTTTGCGTTAAAACGGGTGGTGGCTTCCCACACATCCTTTAAAAATGTTTTTTTTACTATGTCGTGTTTAAAACTGGAAATTTTTTGGAATTTTCTTGTTTTAAAAAGAGCAATTTCGCATAATCCCTTCTTTCTACCTGCATTGGTAGCTCAATTGGATAGAGTACCCGGCTACGAACCGGGCGGTTAGTGGTTCGAGTCCACTCCAGTGCAACTTTTCTAAAAGAACTTGTTATACCATGACTGTTATACAAGCATTTCCCTCAGGCCCATTTGACACTAACGCTTACATCGTCGCTTGCCAGAACACAAAAAAAGCGGCCATCATTGATCCTGCTCCTGAAAGCGGGGAGAAAATTCGTGCTTACCTTTCTAAAAACCAATTAGTTCCTGAAAAGATTCTGCTCACCCATTCCCATTGGGACCATATTGGCGATGTGGCTTTGTGCAAACGTCTTTTTAACATTCCTGTATATATTCATGAGAATGACAGATCTAATTTAGAGGTGCCCGGTAGCGACGGCCTTCCCTGTTGGATTAATATCGAGCCTGTTAAAGCAGACGGATTTTTCGATGAAGGCGATACAATTAGTGTCGGCGATATTAAACTCCAAGTGATTAATACCCCTGGACATACTCCTGGGGGTGTCTGCTTTTACATAAAGGATCATAATATCCTTTTTTCCGGCGACACTCTTTTTAAGGGAACGATCGGCAATCTATCCTTTCCAACTTGCGTACCCGACTTAATGTGGGGCTCGCTTGCAAAATTGACAAAATTGCCTCCGCAAACTAAAGTCTACCCTGGCCATGGCGCAACTACCACAATTAGTGCAGAGCATTGGCTTCCCCGGGCAAAAGAGCTTTTCGGGGAATAATATACTCTAAGGGCAGTATATATTTTTTAAACTATTTAGAACTATCAGGAGAATATCAGATGGCTGTACTCGTAGGCAAACAAGCCCCCGAATTTCATGAAAAAGCAGTGATCGATGGAAGCATCGTAGAAAATTTTTCGCTTTCCCGTTATATTGGGAAGCATGTCGTCTTCTTCTTTTATCCTTTAGATTTTACGTTTGTATGTCCGACAGAGCTCCATGCATTTCAAGATCAATTAGAAGAGTTCAAGAAACGCAATACTGAAGTTGTCGCTTGCTCAGTCGATAGCGCCTATACTCATTTAGCTTGGGTGCGTACACCAAAAAATCGCGGCGGAATCGAAGGGATTGAATACCCACTAGTGGCTGATATCACTAAAAGTATTGCAAATGCTTATGGCGTGCTTATGCCGGAAGCGGGAATAGCCTCTCGTGGGCTATTTTTAATCGACAAAGAAGGTATTGTTCGTCACCAGGTGGTCAACGATTTACCACTCGGACGCTCTGTGGATGAAGTTCTAAGGACTCTTGACGCATTGCTCTATGTAGAAGCTCATGGCGAGGCATGCCCGGCCAACTGGCAAACCGGCAAGCTCAGCATGAAAACGACGCATGAAGGTCTCGAGCATTATTTTAGGCAGCTGAACTAATAAAGCGAGATTTGAGGGACAAAAGAGGCTATAAAGAATTTTTTTGTTTTGGACAGAAATGATATTTTAATTTTCATTTGTCTCTTTTGTCCCTGTTGCTGCTGTCTTTTTAGGCCCCGCCGGCGCAACTCTATGGTTATTTCTTTCCCCTTCTAATTTCTTTGCTTTCGCTATAAACAGTTTTCTGCTATTTTTGTTACTTTATCTGGGGAGATTATTAGGTCTTGTAAAGGTCGTCTAATCATCCACAAGAAATCTTTAAAAAAGGTACCAGTTTTTTTATGGAAAAGCAGAAGCGCTGGCAGTTTTACCTCATTCTTGCCGTCATCCTATTGACCCTCTACAATATTCTCCCGACACTATTTTACTATAGCAAACCGCTTAAAGAGCCTGTTAATGCAGAGCGCGCGCAAGTTGTAGCAGAACAGATTGTCAATAGAGTGAATGCTCTGGAAGGGGAATCCCAAGAGTGGCTATATTCATTTTCCAAACTTTTAGGTGTTAAGCCTACAACAGTTGCGGTACAAAAGGATAATCCAGGGATCATCGAAGTTGAATTTAAAAACAGCAACGATGCCAACCTGTTTAAACGCTTTTTGCCTAGAGCAGGAGCTTTAATCCCGTTTGCACCGTCACAGTTGGAGCTCTATTCCGATCAGGAAGGCGCGAGCAAAAATACTGTCTTGGTTGCCCGGCAGATTGCTGTGCGTTTAGATCCGAAAGAAACTGATAAGCTCTTCCTCTTTTCTCCAATACGGACAGAAAATGGTGGCATTACAGATTTATACCGTGAAATTGTTTCCGACCGGACACGCCAGCTTGCCTTAGCATTAGCTGGGCAAACATCTAATGCAACGAAGCTAACAACGATTGTTAAAGATCCTAACGATAAGCAGTACGATGAAATCGTTCTCTCTTTAGCTAGAGACATCGTTGATGTGGACTCCACGTTTAAAGATCAGCGTCCAATTGCTAACCGTTACTTTGCAAGCTTTACTCAGAGCAGTGAAAATCAAGCTGAAAGCAGTGTAGGCAAATTCACTTCTCGGTTGGAATCTCAGGCAAAGACTGTTGCTGCTGAAAAGGATATTTTAAAGCAGGAACAAGCAGGCCATATTAAACAAGGCATGCAAGTTGATGGAGAGCAGACACAGCAGATTTCACTCTTAGAGAATCAAGAGAAAATTTTAACGTCTGCCGCCGCAATCATCAAAAAGAATTTGGCCAGCTTCAAAGGATTAAAGCCATTAGCAGCTGCTGAAATTGACAAGCAACTTAATGATGGCGTTGGAAAATCAGGTTCTGAAGAACAAGTGGTCAATCTAAAGGACCGCAATCCGTTCATTGAATCTCTTGTGATCGATTGGGCCAATGATAAGATCAGATTGCAGTTTTATCCCGATGTTCAAAAGCTGCGTTTGCTACCAAATATTAATGAATCTGTAGCCTATTCTCAAGGTCAGTTAAATCAGTTGATCATCAACGAAATCGCTATTGCTTCTCAGCTGACTGATGAGCAGATTTCTCCAAGTGATCTGACGTTTACGGTTGCCCTAAATAACTTGACTGATGCCAAAAGCTTCTTAGCTTTTAATCTACGCTACATTTCAGAAAAGCGCAGTCAAGAAATTCTTGACACTCTTGCTGATCAGTGGCAACCACAGCATCAAGACCTGTCCGGTGATGTCTACCCGCTTTATACTATGCAGGCATTTAAGGGATTAAAACCTGAAGAGCAGAAGCTAGGCCTTGTTGTCTATGCTCCGGCTTCAGATAAAGAATCTCCACCTGCAGGCTTTCATAAAGGTTCCATCTACGTTATTGCTAAAGGGCTCGACAGTATCGTTCAAAAGTACCGTGAGCTACCGGATGCAGTAGATGGCCAGCAATTAATGGAAGAGTTCAATCAGCTCAACACAATGCTCCAAAAAAATGGTTTTATTGGGTATTCAGGAGCTGCTTATGGGGTCGATCCAAGCTATAGCAAAGATTATATCTTTGAACTTCATGACTACTACTTGCCGCTTTTGAAAGCCACACGCGAAAACTTTGTCGTCAAAGGCAGCAAGAGCTTCGCTCTTCTGGACTTTACTGACATGGAGCAGCGTATACTTACATTGAACAAAATCGACGATGGCATACAGGAAGATCTTTTGAAGTGGAGAGAGTCCTACCACACTTCTCAAGTTGATATCAATCAGACCAACCACTATCTGGTGCCGGCTCCTACTCAAAATGCGATCTGGGAGAACTTCAAGCTGAGCTTTATTAAGTATTTCCGCGGTGATGATCGTAAAATCTTGAAGTGGGGCTTGGACCTTTCCGGTGGTAAGACGGTGCGCATCGGCCTGCGCGATCACAATAATCGCGTGGTGACAAATCCTGAAGATCTAAAACAGGCTGTCAATGAACTCTATGTGCGCGTCAACAAGATGGGTGTTTCCGAGCGTACAATCCACATTGAGAACGATAACATCATTTTGGATTTTCCTGGGTCACAAGGACTTTCAGCCTCAGAACTGATTAAAGCTTCTGCAATGTATTTCCATATTGTCAACGAGAAGTTCACGCCAAACAATGCGCAGTTAAAAGAATATGTCAACCAGTTCTTGCAAAATGTCTGGAACGAAGCTGTCGTCACAAATCGCAAGGATAGCGAAAGCATCAACGAGATTGCATGGCAGCATTTGGGTGGCGAAAATGAATTTGGCGAGCTAACTCGTCCACGTAGCGCAATCGCAAAAATTCTTTATGAAAATGGCCTGCGGCTGGTAAATCCTAAGACGACGGCCTTCAGCCACGCCTATAACGATACCCTTTCAGCAATCGGTATCTTGCGCGGTGAAGAATACACGCAGTGGGAAGGGCAAACCCATCCTCTTTTCGTTGTATTCCATAACTATGCACTTGAAGGTGCTAATTTGACGAATGTGCATGTTGGCTACGACAGCACGCAGGGTAACAACTTGACCTTCGGCATTAAAGGCTCTTACGGCCGTTCACAACAAGAGTACGGCAGTCCGCGCGATGACCTCTATACATGGACATCTGAATTTTCTGCGGACAAGATTGTAGGAACTCCTAAAGACGCCTATTCTCGAGGCCATGGCTGGCGTATGGCGGTAATCCTGAACGGCACAATCATCAGTATGCCAACTCTACAAGCAGCTTTAAGGGACGGCGGGACAATTACCGGTCGTTTCTCACAGCGTGAAATTAATCAGCTTGCAGCAGACCTAAAAGCTGGATCGCTAAGCTTTACTCCGCAAATTCTTTCTGAAGAGAATGTCAGCCCTGAGCTCGGCGCTGAAGAAAGAACAAAGGGAATTGTTGCTTCCATCGTCGCACTAGTTTTAGTTGTGGTCTCAATGGTAGGCTACTATCACTTTGCAGGGGTTGTGGCTTCTTGTGCGGTTCTATTTAACATATTGATTATGTGGGGAGTACTTCAGAACTTGGGGGCTGCGCTATCGCTGCCAACCATTGCAGGTATTGTTCTAACGATCGGTATGGCTATTGATGCCAATGTCTTGGTCTTTGAAAGAATCCGAGAAGAGTTTGCTCTCTCCGGAAGAATCGCATCTGCGATCCAGGCGGGATACAAAAAGGCGTTTAGTGCCATTGTCGACTCGAACATCACAACGATCATTGCAGCGTTGATCCTTACTCAGTTTGATTCCGGTCCAATTAAAGGATTCGCGGTGGCGCTGATTGTGGGTGTTGTGTCTTCAATGTTTACAGCACTATTCATGACTCGCTATTTCTTTGCAGGCTGGGTACAAAATCCTAAGAACAAATCACTTCGCATGTCACAGTTTTTTGGTATGACGAATTTCGACTTCTTAGGCCAAACTCGCAAAGCTGTAATTATTTCAGTCATTCTGATGGTGTTAGGGACTGGCTTGTTCTTCTCTGAGCGCCACACAATATTTGGCATGGATTTCACCGGCGGATATTCTCTGGATGTCGAACTTCAAGATCAGCCTGGAGAAACAAACTATCGTCTGAAAACTGCCGATGCGCTTTTAGCCCAAGGTGCAACTTCTAACGATATCCAAGTGCGTGAACTTAGCCGCCCAAATCAGTTGCGTATCCAACTTGGTATGGGAATGGAAGAAAAAAGCCATCCTTTCTACCAGATGCCTGAGGAGCTGCAGGATGCGCGTAATACGTATCAATTCCAGCACAATCCGCGCATCACCTGGTTAGTGGATTCTCTTGAAAAAGCAGGCTTGAAGATCCCTGAAAATCAGCTAACTCATCTTGAGCATCATTGGACTGTCATGAGCGGTCAATTCTCTGAAGAGATGCGTAACAATGCCCTCATGGGACTTGCGTTGGCTCTAATCAGTATTTTGATCTACATCACTGTTAGATTTGAATTCAAGTATGCGATTGCAGCGGTTGTCGGCTTGGTTCATGATGTGATCATTACGATGGGATTCCTGGCGCTCTTTCATTGGGTCGGTTTCCCTGTGCAGATCGACCTGCAGGTTATCGGTGCTATTATGACGATTGTCGGCTATTCCTTGAACGATACGATTATTGTGTTCGATAGGATTCGTGAAGATATTCGAACGATGCGCAAATTGCCATTCAGGCAGGTGGTTTCACATGCTCTTAACGTTACGCTTAGCCGTACTGTAATGACCTCAGGCACAACGCTGTTGGTCTTGCTAGCTCTCGTAATGTTGGGCGGCCAATCGATCTTCGCCTTCTCGTTAGTGATGACCATCGGCGTTATCGTTGGAACGTTCTCATCGCTCTTTATCGCGGCTCCTGTCATGATCTATTTCCACGAAAGGGAAGTAGAGCAGGAAAAGCAGAAGCAGATTTCTGTTAGAACATAGTCAATCTGTCTCTTAAAAAATGCCGCCAAAGTTTAATCAAACTTTGGCGGCATTTTTGTTTTAACCGCTTACCCTTAGCCGCGAATGTGGCGGCAGTCTGTAGCCGCGCGTTAAAGCCTTCGTTACCAAAATTTATCAAAACCTGAATATTGTTTTAAAAGAGAAGAACCCTTGTCAGGGTTATAAGGGTTTATTTAGCATACCCGTAGCTGCGGCTGTCTTCGCTATCGCTCGCAAGCCTTGCTACGGGTTAGGGTGTTGTTTTTGTGCTGTTTTTGGACACATTCCTTCATGTGGATTTATGGTGTATATGTCGATGCAATTATTAACTTAGATGTTTGTGATTTTTATCCCGCTATTTACT
>JACCVN010000574.1 GCA_013698165.1 Parachlamydiaceae bacterium
CCGCATTCGCGGCTAGGGTGTTCATTTTGTGAAGTTTTTGGACTCATTTCTTCATGTGGTTTATCGCATATATGACGATGCAAATTATTAACTTAGATGTTTGTGATTTGATCACGATATTTACTGCACAAAAGCAACACCCTACCAGTAGCTGCGGCAGTCTTCGCTTCGCTCGCATGCCTTGTTACGGGCTATATAGAGTAAAGTGGACCCCTATGTCTAGACAAAATATGCACTTCCAAAGCGAATGCTTATCTTCATTTAGAATATGAATAATTTTCATCTTCTTCTTCGTTGCTGTTCATAGTGTTCATAAGTTTACAATTGTAAATATTCGCTTTTATGCTGTCTAGTTTTCGGGGTCCATTATACTTTTATCTATACAGGTTCTGATAAATTGGGTAATGATAAGGCGTACGCATGTATGTAAATTTTGCTCTGCCCATTCAGGACTTATGCAATCACCTCTTAGGGACCTTTTTCGTCAACGTCCATTTCTGTCCATGACGTCCATGCCCTGTATGTCCATATACGTCCATCAATTAGAAGTTTTTCTTCACTTGGTTGCGTTGGAAATGGCGTTCAATTCCGTTGGCGACCTCTGCAGGGTCGTCTGTGAGTTGAACGAGTTTAAGGTCTTCTTCTGAAATGCATCCGTGTGCGAGTGGTGTCTTGATAAGCCAGTCAATAAGCCCTTCCCAGTAGGATTTCCCCATTAAATAAATCGGAAAATAGCTGATCTTTTTGGTCTGGATGAGTGTGATCGCTTCAAAAAGTTCATCGAGCGTACCCACACCACCGGGTAGAAAGACGTAGCCTTGGGCATACCTGATGAACATCACCTTACGGATGAAGAAGTAGCGAAATTTCAAGTTGTACCTTGAGTCGATATAACCATTTGATGCATCTTCTGTTGGCAAAGAAATACTCAGTCCGCAGGAGGCTCCTGAAACAGACTGAGCACCTTTGTTTGACGCTTCCATGATGCCTGGACCGCCGCCGGTAATGATTGCAAAACCCTTTTTAGATATATGTTGGGCTGCATCAATAGCTAATTGGTAGTAGGGACTACTGGGTGTTAGCCTTGAAGACCCAAAAATTGATACTGAAGGGCCAATATTTGTCATGGTCTCAAAGCCATCAACAAATTCCGAAATAATTCGTAAAACACGCCATGAGTCAGTTGTGAACTCTTTTTGGCCACTATCATTATTAAAGTCCATGGGAATCCTATGAGGCCAGGGTGATGAGTTCTTATTTCTTCTTTCGGAAGTAGGAAATCCCAATATACAAAAATAGGACGGCCAATGCGCCATACAACCAATTGTCGGCATTATTTGCCACGACATAGTCGAAAACTACTCCGGTGTTATGGTAGAAACCAAGGGCAGCCATAATTAAGAAGAGCACACCGAAAATGATAAAATAGATTTTGGAGGCTGCCGCACCTTTTATACCGCTGAATAGTCCAAGAAATCCAATTGCAAGGTGCAGAAAATTTCGCATAGTGTTGATGGCAAAATATCCGAAGAGCTTGCCTTCTTGGACAAATTCCGGCATGAAGCCAAAAACACCACTTAAGATAAATAATATACCTATGATCATCGCAATAATTCTCAGCATTTCCGGGCTCCTTTTAGACTTGTTATAATGATACCCATCTCGGACAAAAAGTAGTTAACTTCACTCGGACGGAATAAATTTCTAGCCTAATAGATCACGAGACTGTAAGCAAGAATTTTCTTTAAAGCTAAAATTGTCATCCTCCCATTTTTTAAGACCTGTCTGCTTATCACGCAGGAGGCAACCGACTGATCAGTCCCAACACGTCCAAAACGCGTGAACACCTCCACAACGCATCGGTATTCATCACACGTTAACACATCCTACTTGCTGTTCTTTGCTCGTGCGTGTTAATGCGTATTGGATATGTTGTAGATGTTATTGTCATAGACGTCGTTGTACAAGGCTTTCATTTTTTTTAGTTCTTTGTCCGTTGCGCCCCAGTATTTTCGACGGGGAGACTGGACTGTTTCAAAGAAATGAAGATCTCGTAGCCAATAGTTATTGATTCGAAAAATATCGACACTAACGAAGTAGCTTTGAGAATCTTGAAGAGTTCTTTTTTTCTCTGTGACAGCGTGATTTGAAAGAAATGTAAACTGATCAGGGCTATCAATTTTTTCGACAAGGCGAGGCTTTACGATCAGTTTAACCCCTCGATTAACTTTAGAAGAGAGGGGAGCTCTGAATAGGAGGGTTTCAATAATTTTTTCACTAGGATTTAGGCTTGTGACCTTTCCTGTTCCATACTTAATTCGATTAATATATACGCCTGCATAATCCAGATAATTTGAAAGAACTGAATTTAATTTTTTTCTAGAAGGAGAAAATAGGAACTCATCAGTATCTATGAATGCTATCCATTGACATTGATTTTTATGACTTTCTATACAGTCCATGTAGGCGTTGCACCGAATGAAACTCCAATGCCGGAGTGAAATATTTTCAAAAGGCCATTCCACCAATTCCACAACACCCCTTTTGATGTAGGGTTCTAAGATGTCAAGATAGTCATCGCGACTTAGGTTGTTGTATAAAAAAAAGTGTTCAACGCCTTGTGATTGATGAAATTCTATCCATTCAGGAATGTATGACGCTTCATCTCGAAATATACTACAGATTGAGAGCTTATATCTGTAATGTTGTGAATATAAAGACGAAGAAAAGAGGCATAATAATAGGATAATCCGTTTCATTGATACTCTAAATTTTTTTTAATAATTCCCACAAGGATATTTAAAAGGATCAGAGAAGGCGCATGATGCCCGCTGAGCTGAAGATAATTACCTACAGCTCAGGCTCGACTTTAGGATTTTTAAGAGGGTGCAGACGCAAGATTTTGATCCATAGCGATTCATAATTCATGCCCCAAACTCAATCGAGTTTGGGGGTATGAAGTATGAATCGCTATGGATCAAAATCTTGCGTCTAATACCCCTTAAAATCCTAAAGTCGAGTTAGCGTTGCCTTTAAAATGCTCCCAGGAGTGGTACTTAGAGATTTGGAGCGATTTCATAGACAACATTGACGCTAGAGTTGATTTCGATATCTTCTGCTTTGATTGGGGGTGTTGCTTCAGCAGCCATAAATTTAGTAAAACGCATATCGCTTTGTTGAGGAGCGATCAGATTGGTATTTTCTAAGGACACTTCTAGGAGTTTAACTAGCTTGATATTCGCTGCTCTGGCGATGACTTCAGCATCATTTTTGGCATTTGTGGTGGCTTGGGTAATCGACTGGTCCCAATGACTGCGTTGGTCTTTCAGGCCGAAGCTTATATTTTCAATGTTATTAGCCCCAGCCTTGCTGGCAGTGTCAATGAGCTTTCCGGCAAGATCTAATTTATCTGTTTTAATGTTGATCGCATTGCTTACTTCATAGCCAACGATCGATGGTTTCCAATTTTGAGGAGGATCTTTAGGGTAGGGAGTATAATTAGGATGAATTGAAAAACGGCTTGTTTTGTAATCTGATTTGGGGAGACCTGCGGCTTCGATTGTTGCAATGATTGCTTGCATTTTAGAACTGTTTTCAGCTAAGGCAGCTTCCGCAGTATCACTAAGAGTGACAACTCCGATGGAGAGTTGCAGCTCATCAGCCGGAACAGAAAGCGTAGAGTGTGCCGTGAGCGATAATTTTGAGCGATTATCAAAAGAATCGCTAGCCATGACATTTGTTGCCAGCAATGTGAGTGCCGGTAAAAGCATCTGAAGAATTTTGTGATTCAACATTGACTCCTCCTATATGGAAAAAATGGACGGAATGGACGGAATGGACAAAATTGACGGAATGACTAAATGGACTAAATGGACGCACATGGACAACCTGGAAATACATGCACTATCACAGGTAGCGTTATCTATCTTTAACTATGACCTCTGTCTATGTGTTTCCATATGTATCCGTTAGTCCATTCCGTCCATTTAGTCCATGTCCATTATTTTTTCTTTTTTTTGTTAGCCGTCTTAGATTTTAAGATCGATCGCAAGGCTCCTTTTTTAGGAGGAGTATCTTTAACGGCGACTTTTTTTGCTGGTGCAGCTTTGACAGCCACTTTCTTTTTTGGAACTTTGGGCGTCAATTTGGTAAATTTAGTTGGCGCTGCTTTCGCTTTAACTTTAACAGGAACTTTGGCAGCTTTTTTAGTGACTTTTGCCGGAGCTTTTTTCTTAGTCTTACTTGCAGAAGGAAGGCTATCGTCATCGTCATCGAGGTTAAAATCAATTAATTTTCCTTTCTTTTTATCTTTTGATGAAGACGATTTTTCGGGATCAACCCATTTTGCAGAGATTTCGCGCAAAGCTAAAAGCGAAGACGAAACATTTGTTGGAGCGACTTCACCTTCAAAGGTGGGGTGGCGACGTTGAGGCAGAAGCTCATCTTCACCATCAAATTTTGCAGAGAAGTTTACCGCTGAGGAGTTATTTGTTTCAGGAGAAAATAGAAATGGGCGCAGTGATGATTGGACTGTCAAATAGATGTCACGGGCGAATTGAGGTTCAATTTCTTGTTTGATCGCTTGTTTTGGTGGGCGTCCTCTTTTTGGTCGAGGATTTAATGCTTCATTGGAATAATAGGTTTTTGCTTTAGAAGTAAGGACTTTTCGTGAAGCAATAATTTCTTTTCCAACTTTTGTTTCAAAAAAATTAGTTTTCAGTTTTTCAATCGTGGAGGTGGGTAGATCCAGATCTTCTTCAAAAACAAAGTGGAAGTGATTGCTTCGCAGCCATTCGATGATCCTGATTCGCGAGCGTTCATGGTAGAACTGCTGCCATTTTTCAAATTCAGCATGGTGATCATAGATAAACTCCAAAAAATTCTCGCGCGCTTCTTTAGATTGGATGATGTCCAAGAGCTTTTCTTTGGTATCGATATCGTAGACTTTTTCGTTGACGAAACCTTCCATGATTTTTTTAGTTTCATAGAATGTGAGCTTAGGGACGAGACAATATCTTTGGCTATTGGATTTCAATTCAGTGTCTAAAGCTGCAAGTTCCTCTTCGGATTTATCCAGATTGCAGTAAATAAGAAAACCTTCGACTCTATCGAGATAAAAATCGCGTTCATCATTAGATTTTCCAAAGGCCTCAATGAGCCGATGGCATCGCAAGATCAGAGGATTTTGAGCTTCCTGCTTGGACTTAGAGGTCATGACAATCCTTGAGAATTAAATTGTTTATAGCGGCATTTATCGGCCAGTGAACACATTAGCAATGCTGAATGGTGAATGCTGAGGGATGAATAATTTTCAGCTTAACATTTATTATTCACCATTGGCAAGCATACAGTCTCAACTTTAGGACTTTTAAGGGGTGCTAGACGCAAGATTTTGATCCCTAGCGATTTATAATTCATACTCCCAACTCGAATGAGTTTGGGATATGAATTATAAACCGTTATGAATCAAAAGATTGTATCTAGCACCCCCTTTTAAAATCCTAAAGTCGAGACTGTGCCGGAAAAAGTCTTTGTGGCAGGCCCTGTCATAGTGACATTTACCGGTTCACCTTTTTCAACATCGAATGCGATTTCTAAATTGCCTACCTGATTATGGACAGTAATTGGGGAAGGCAGCTTATACAAAAGAGCTGCAGCAATGGCTGCAGCGGTACAGCCTGTGCCGCATGCTAGAGTTTCCCCCTCAACGCCTCGTTCGTATGTACGGATGAAAATCTCGCCAGAGGGGGTCACAGTGGCAATATTGAAATTCACTCCTTTTGGACTAAATTGAGGGTGGTTGCGAAACTTGGCTCCTAATGTACTTAAAGGGAAACTTTTGTAATCGGGACTAAATAAAATAAGATGGGGCACGCCTGTATCAATGTGATGCACGACGTATGTTATGTTTTCTATCACCAGAGATAAATTTAATCGGACGTCGAAGGGATTGCCCATCGTCAGTCTTATTAGACCGCTTCTAGGGTATGCTGTTAGCGTTTTATGCATAGTCTCTATCTGATACTGTTCTTGTGATATTCCTAACTCTTGAATGAATTTAATTAGACAGCGAGCTCCATTACCGCACATCTCAGCTTCATTGCCATCGGGATTAAATATCCGCATACGAAAGTCGGCATTCCGGCTATTTTCTAATAGAATTAAGCCATCGGCACCAATGCCTTGCTGTCGATTGCAAAGGTGTTGGATACAACCCGTAGAATTAAATGAAGAGTTGCGGTTGTCAATCATGATAAAATCATTACCGCAACCTTCATATTTAGAAAAGGAGATTACTACCATTGAAACTATTTTGTTTGAAGCTTTTGATAAGAATCCACAATACCATCTAGCAGGCCAAACGCTAAAGCCTCATGTGCTGTCATCCAAGTATCCCTGTCAATAGCCTTTTCAATTGTTGCCGCATCTTTGCCGGTTGCGGTGACATAGACGTTGACTAGAGCGACACGAGTTTTAATCATTTCTTTCGCTTGAATGTCCAGGTCTGTAGCCTGGCCTTGAATTGCGCCACCGAGCCGCGGTTGGTGTATCAATATCCGTGCTTTAGGCGTTGCAAAACGACGATTTGGGGATGCACATAGGCTCAATACTGATCCCATTGAAGCTGCCAAGCCCGTGACAAGAGTTGTCACCGGTGAAGAAATCAACTTCACTTGGTCCCAAATAGCAAAGCCTGAATCCACAGACCCTCCAGGACTATTGATGATCAAAAGAATTGGCTTTCCGGGATCACTAAGTTCCAAATACCATAACTTGCGAATGGCATCTTTAGCGCTCTCGTTGTCAATAGCGTCACAGATAAAAATTCTTCTGGCCTCAAGGATGGCCCCATCAATCTTGTCACTAATTTTTATGAAATTAGATAGTTCTTTTTCGGCTTTTGCCATAGGTATCTCCGGCGTTAAAATTGGCAGTTATTTGCTCCTATTGCAGCGGACTCAGGAAGTGCAATTTCTGGATAGAGCGGAAAATTATTCAGTAATTCAAGAATGCGCGTTTTTGCTTTTTCTATAACTTCTGGAGGGGTTTCTGACTTAGCTTTGTTGTCGGACGAGGCTTTCGTATTTTGCAAGATATAAACTATGATATCTGCAATTTCGAACATTTCCGTTTTCCCCATCCCCAGTGTGGTGATAGCAGGGGTGCCTATACGCACTCCTGAAGTGTACCAAGGCCCGTTTTTGTCGAACGGAATCGCGTTGCGATTGACAGTCAAATGCGCATTTCTCAACGCCTTTTCAGCTTGTCTACCGGTCAGGCCAAAACTTGTCAGGTCGAGGATCGTCAGATGGTTTTCAGTTCCTCCTGTGACAAGTCGAATACCTTTTTGCATTAATCTTTCTGAAAGGGAAAGGCAGTTTTCGACCACACGTTGGGCATAAGCAGCAAATTCAGGAGTACGGGCTTCGCTGAAAGCGATTGCTTTAGAAGCGATCACATGCGGCAGTGGACCTCCAAGGACAAGAGGACACCCCTTATTGATCGTGTCTTTGAACTCCTCTTTGCATAATAAGAAGCCTCCGCGTGGACCCCGCAAAGTTTTATGAGTCGTAGAAGTGACAATATCTGCATAGGGCACAGGGTTATATTCACCCGTGAAGACCTTGCCGGCAACAAGGCCTGCAAAGTGGGCCATATCAACCATTAGCACAGCGCCCACAGAGTCAGCAATTTCGCGCATTTTTGCGAAATTTAGACGTCGGGGGTGCGCGGAATAGCCCGCTAAAAGGATAAGGGGCTTTTCCACTAGCACTTGCTTGGCAAGAGCATTGTAATCGATCAACTCAGACTTGGGATCTACATCGTAAGCGACCGATTGCATCATCTTAGAAGAAACATTATGGCGATAGCCATGTGTGAGATGTCCGCCGGAATTTAAAGACAGCCCCATTACCTTCTGATTGACCATCAGTTGGCGCACTAGCTCATATTCTTCTCTAGTGAATTCATCAATGTTTTTTTTGGCAAGTCTTTCGATTTCACGGTTTTGCACTCGCTGTACCAATATCGACCAGAATGCTACTAAATTGGCGTCCGCACCGGAATGAGGTTGTACATATGCATAGTCTGCGCCAAAAAGCTGCTTTAGTTCATTTTGGGCTCTCTCTTCCAGAGAATCTACGTTCTCACACCCTGCGTAAAAGCGGTGATGGACATATCCTTCAGCATACTTGTCGGTGAGAAGGTTTCCCATTGCGAGTTGAACTGCCAGAGAGGAGTAATTTTCAGAAGCGATAAGCTTTAGAAAGGTGCGTTGGTCGCGAAGTTCTTGAGTGATCGATTCAGCCACAAACGGAGCGGTCTGCGCAATGTGGTCTAGGGATGCCAAATAGGCAATGGCAGCAGAATTCCGCTTTTCGAAAGGGGTATTTTGTAGGTATTTTTCAAGTAAATTGGTCACTGCAGACAGCTCCTGGTAGCACTCTTTCAATTTTCCGATTCCTTATATAACAGTTTAGTGAAATTTTGGTGTATAGTGAATGGATGCACCACAGGTTAATAGGTGATTGTCGCCAATTTCATACTCTTTATCATTAATTAGGACTTTAAATTCACACGTCGTAAATGGGGTTGTGGTCTCCCATATCCATTCATTAGGTTTTGTGTTTTTCAAGGGAATTCCCTTCTCCCAAGAAAGAGTTGCGCCTTTGCCTCTGACGTAGATGAGATTAGAAAATCCGGCATCATATTGAATAATTATTCTTGTCGTCGGCCCGATTTTTCTTTCTGCGACCGACAAGGGGGGCAGCGGCTTTTTATGATGTCCTTCTACATGCGTGGGGCTCTTTGGTCTTTCAGGAGTAAAATTAGATTCATTAGCTGGTGAAGTTGAAGCTTTAACCGGTAACGGTTTCTTTGTAATCGTCATAATAACTCCTTAATGTTAAGAGAAGAGATCCTTTATTTTATCTAAAAAGCCTTTTTGCTTGGGCATGTTTGCTGGATTTTCTAAAGTGCTGAGTTCTCTAAGAAGTTCTTTTTGTTTTTCACTAAGCTTCGAAGGAGTTTCAACGAAAATCTTTACTAGCAAATCGCCCTTGCCTTGACCATGGACATTTGGGAAGCCTTCACCTTTAATTCGAAAAACTTTTCCTGATTGCGTGCTTTCAGGAATCGTTAATCTACATGAGTGCGATAATAGGGAAGGAACCTCTTTTTTGCATCCTAGTGCAGCCTCGCTGAAACTGATTGGCAAGTCAAGTAAAATATCATCGCCTTCTCGTTCAAAAATGTTGTGCGGTTCAACAGTAATAAAGATATAGAGGTCTCCATTAGGGCCTCCCCCTTGACCGGCATCACCATAACCACTCATTTTTAAGCGCATGCCACTATCTACCCCTGCAGGGATATGGACTTTGACTTGTTGTTTTTCTTTGATAAGCCCTTGGCCTCGGCATTTTTTACAGGGGTTTGTGACCACTTGGCCTTCACCATGACATTGTGAACAGGTTGTTGACATTGAGAAAAATCCTCGCTGCTCGAACATTTGTCCTGAGCCACCGCAGCGACTGCATTTTTTTATCCCATCGGCCGAGGCTGCGCCTACGCCATGACACTCATCACAATGGGCGAGATTCGTAATGGCAAGCTCTTTATCGGTTCCTTTGGCAGCTTCTTCAAAGTTGAGGCTGATGTTGACCCTTTTGCTGGAACCTTGCCGAACCATGCGTCCAGATTCACTTTGGCCGGAAAATCCACCACCAAAGAAGTTTTCAAAAATCGAATCTGCACCTGCGCCGCCGCCGCCGAAAGCGCCCATGAACGTGCGTAAGGCCTCATCCATAGATGAATAGCCTCTGTTGCCAGCGCTAGCGCCAGCTCCCATGCCGCCTAAGCCTGCTTTTCCATGGCGATCGTAAACTTGTCTTTTCTTTTCATCGCTAAGAACTTCATAAGCTTCGGAGATTTCTTTAAATTTCACTTCCGCAGTGGCATCCCCAGGATTTTTATCGGGGTGATAGCGTAAAGCGTTTTTGCGATAAGCTTTTTTAATCTCGTCTTGGGTAGCAGTACGAGGAATTTCTAATGTTTCATAATAATCAGCCATAACGTCCATCTTCATGGTTATGAATTGGGTAAAGTTCTCATAGATATGAGAACGTTAAGAAGTGTGCGACAATAAGTTGAAATAGCATAGGTTGAGACAGCCAAACCAACAGTTTTTGAGTTAGTGATCAACGTCGCCAAAAAGAGAGACGATTGATTTAATCAACACTTAGCGTTTGACTAGACCGCTAACTCGACCATAGGACTTTTAAGGGGGTGCTAGACGCAGGATTTTATCCATAGGGATTTATGATTCATCTCCCCAA
Organism: Parachlamydiaceae bacterium; assembly: GCA_013698165.1. Classification (GTDB taxonomy): domain Bacteria; phylum Chlamydiota; class Chlamydiia; order Chlamydiales; family Parachlamydiaceae; genus JACCVN01. Next base: position 10,335 of record JACCVN010000574.1, read on the forward strand.
TTCGAATGAGTTTGGGATATGAATAATAAATCTCTATGAATCAAAAAATTGCATCTAGAACCCCCTTAAAAGTCCTAAAGTCGAGTAAATATATTCCTATATGTTAGCGAATACGTCTGTATTTCAGTGCTGCCTTGGCTTTGGCGCGTTTTTTAACAGATGGCTTTACGTAAAAGCGATGAGCTTTCACTGATTTCATAACGCCTTCTTTATCCAGTCTCTTTTTTAAAGCGCGCAGCGCTTTGTCAATTGAATCGCCAACGCGAACTTTCACTAAAGTCATCGAAATATAGTCCTAATTAGGGCTTTAACAAGATGCCAATAGGC
>JACCVN010000582.1 GCA_013698165.1 Parachlamydiaceae bacterium
AAAACCTATCAAGGGAATTAGTTTTTCCAGAAACATCCAGTTTTGAAATCTTCGATTCATTTGCTTGAATTTTTGACACTTTTTTTGAAGTTTTTATTATTTTGTTTTGAGATTGAATATGAGTATGCTTATCTAATGAAGGATGATAAGTTTTATTGCTAGGTATTCCCATAACTTCTCCATTTAATGCAGTATTTTAATTTTTATCTACTAACAAACCTTATATTATACATTATAGTTCAAATCGACACAGCTGACAATAAAATTTTTAAAATAATTAAATATTGGGATCAATTATAATTAAAAAAATTACCCCTTAAGCTTATCCAATCTTTTTTTTAAATATGTTTACATTCGCTGCTCTGTAGCTCACAAACCTATAGCATTAAATATCACGTTTCGCGGGCTAATGATTACCTCACACCATATCTGTACCTACATCTTTTTCTTGACATTATAAACTGTTCAGCTGCTACCGTAGCAGTCAATTATTAGCGTATAACAACAAGCTCCATTCGCCTGAGGGCTCCTTCACGTGGGGCTAGGGTGTTGTTTTTGTGCAGATACTACGGGGAAAATCACAACATCTAAGATAATAATTGTATCGACAGAGACTCGACCACGATCAATAAATATGACAAGGTATTTTTACTGCATAATTAGTTTTTCTATTAGGATCAGGAAGTGCGATAAGATTGTCAGAAAAGTAAAAAGTATTGACAAGCTGCCATCATTAGCTGTAGAGGATGAATAGAAATACGAAATGAGTTTGACGCTCTCTAGGAGGATAAATGAAAATTAGTTATGGTTTATTATTGGTTGCGGCGACAACTGTGTGTCAACACCTTTCCGCAGAGGCTCCCACCCTGGTTGAAAAGAAAGTGCAGCCTAAACAAGCCAATGCCCTTTTAAATGCCACTCATGGCAATAATGCACAAGGCTATGTTTCTTTTACCGAAACCCCTGGGGGTGTAATGATTGTAGGAGATTTTGACTTTTTAGAACCAGGTAAACATGCCCTTCACATTCACGAATATGGCGACTGTAGCTCTCCGGACGGTACAAGCACAGGAGCAAACTACAACCCAATGGGAAGCAAGCATGGAGGACCTGATTTCGCTATTAGACATGTAGGAGATCTAGGCAACGTTGTTGCCGATGAGGAAGGCCATGCCCATTATGAACGAATCGACCATTTAATCAAGCTTGATGGACACCACTCAATTATGGGCCGTTCAATTGCAGTCCATGCTAATGCTGATGATTACATTACGCAGCCTGCCGGAAATGCAGGCGGACGCGTTGCTTGCGGGAAAATTGAGTAACCAACCACACAATTTAAGTACAAACCTAGTACACTGTCAAGGCTGATTTTTCGGCTATTTCTAGCTTGACTGTGTACTAGTTGTACACTGTCAAGGTAGTATTTTCGGCTATTTCAGCGTCAAGCCCTAGGTTTGCCGATCATAAAAGGGGCTGTATTGACTAATACAACCCCTTTTACGATCGACAAACCACGGCAGCTTTCACGCTAAAAATAGCCGAAAAATTTTACCTTGACAGTGTACTAGGCTTCTTCCGTGGAATTGCACGCTTCTTCAGAAAGTTCCGACTGTCTTTAAATGCCCTTTTTTATTACCAGATATCTTTCTATGACCTTTCCCCTTTAGTTGTTAATTGAAAAGACTTTAAATTAAAGTTTTTTACATTAAACAGTAAAATTACCCACTACTTTTTAATACGAAATTCAAAATGATAAAACATGTTGACCTTAAATTACATTAATTAGTAAAATGAAAATTTAACTATATAAGTTTATAAAGGAACCATGAACTCAACAAATAATTTGCACATTTTAAATAAAAGTGAATATCAATACACTCCCCTCCCCAAAAAGAATGCCAATGGATCTGACATACAGCTAGATTTCTTGCAGGTTATTTTAGAACCCTTTCGCAAGGCTTTGGGTGAGCTTGTCGGCAATGAACTGAGTTTAGTAAAGATAAGTGAACAAGAAAGGAAAAAGCTCCGACAAAAAAAAGAAAATTTAATTAAATATGATGATTCTGTTAACAAGTTAACCATTCCAATAAATAATAGCTTTGGGAAAAAATCACATGAGCTAGATGCCCTTATTATCAATCCTAAGAACTTGGTAGATCAAAAATATACCGTGCTTTTCTTTGGCGTTGGGGATTGCTATGAAATGCATATGGATTCAATTAAAAAACTCTCTGAAGATACAAATTCAATAATTTTAGCTTTTAATTATCGTGGAATTGAAGAAAGTAGCGGAAAAGCTAATTCAGCTGATGACTATATCAGTGATGGAAAAGCAATCATCGATTATTTAAATTCCCATGAAGGCGCAAAATCTAAGGACATTACGCTTTTAAGTCATTCACTTGGAGCCGGCGTTGCTGCTCAAGTTTACAAAGAATTAAAACACAAGGGACATATTATTTGTGAATCTTCATTTTCTACTTTTTACGATGTTGTAAGAGAGAAAAAAGGAATTTTCTTAGCTTGGTTATTTAATCTACTTGGCTGGAATTTTAATAGCATAGAAGCTCTAGGAACTATTGAAGATGGCAAATTAGGAATAATTGTAAATCATCGAGATCCAACTGTCGATTATAAAGTTTCTTTATACAAACAACTTAAAAAAACTTGTACCGATGAAGTTCTAAAAAATAAAAATATTTCAATAGTCAAAATCGGAGAAAAAATTTGGAACGGATCTGAAAAATCTACAGATGTTAAAATTAAAGCCAAATTATCATTGAAGAAATATACATCTCCTACACAGATTAAAGTAAAAAAACAGGTCGAGCAAAGTAATTTCATGGGTGTGATGATAGAAATCAAAAAAGCGGGTTGGATTGAGTATCTTCGCCATCCTCATCAGCTGGTGATGGATCAAATTTTTGATGAATCCTTAATTAAAATCCCTGAAAAAATCCAAAAAGAAATCGATGAACTAAAGGAAATCGCTCTTAATGCAAAAGATCCAAAAAATGCTAACTTGGAATATGATAAGTTAAATAAAAAGATAATGCTAGCTTCAAAGCTAGTAAATTTAAATAGGAAATTTGCCCGTGAAGATAAAAAAGCTTATTGTAGCTTGGTAGAATTGATTAAAACTACACATAAAAAATCTAGCGATGCAGACAGTAAATTTACATTCGAAAAACTTAATTCTACTTTTTTAAAGGTGTTCTCTCTTAATTAAGTCTCAGCGATCTCCTAAAGGGCATAAATAAAATTGTTTACGTCCCAATTTTGGAAAGTTCTCAATTTTTAGCCAACTGACAAAATTCTAATATTGTCGTCATTTGTTATTGACTTTGCAATCAAATTCATTTATACTCTACACGTAATAAGTAACATTACTTCAAAAAATTAAGGAGTGCCCTATGTTCGTAGAAACAAATAGAGTTTTAACAGATATTGAAATCGGTTTTAATAAGGCCGATGCTATTCCAATTGTCGGTGTTTTTAGCAGTGCTTTGCGTATTGCAGCCGGAAAAGTCCAGTTTACTGCCGGTGTTTGCATAACTTTCACCGGATTAATTGGAAGCATAAGTGGGAATAACAACTATGCATGGCGAAGTGTAGTACAGCTAGGTTGTGATCAGATGATTCATGGCTGTTTAAATGTCATCCGTGGTGTAGGAACGTTGTTGTTAGCTTCCACAGGCTTAAATTTCCTATTGTTAGCCCAAGCATTTCGCCCAGAAGGTTTTGCTCCGGTTGTGCAGTATGGCCGTTCATATCAAGTCGCTGCTCGTGTATAATTTCAAAAGGGGATGGCGACATCCCCTTTTGAATGAATGTAAAGTGGTGCACAGAGGGTATTATTCCAGGGGTCTGTACATAACCCTCTCAATATTTGTAGAAAAAAATAGCTAATAATTTCTTTTCCCTCACTACCTTCATTTAAACATTTACCACTTATCATCATTAAACAATTTCCAAAACTAATAAAAAACTTACTAATACTCTTGACATTGTGAACATATTAGTATATAATTTCGTTATTGAGAATTAATATTTTCTTTAATAGTTTAAAAGGAGTGTACTATGTTCGCGGAAGTAAATAAAATTTTAAATGATCTTGAAACTGGCTGTAATATTCTCGATGCTCTGCCTGTCATTGGAGCTTTTAGTGCGGCCTTGCGTGTTGGCGCTGGAAAAGTCCAATTTGCTGTGGGTGCATGCAGTACTTTTGTCGGCTTAGTTGGATTATGTAGTGGAAATAACCAAACAGAATGGAAAAGTGTGATTCGTCTAGGTTCAGAACAGATGCTTCATGGATGTTTAAACATCATTCGAGGTGTTGGAACATTACTACTGGCTTCGGTGGGATTGAATTTCGTCTTGCTGGCACAAGTACTAAGAGAAAACCGTTTTGCTCCAGTGGTTTCCAACGGATCTGTATTTGCACAACCTAGAGCTCCTGCAGGAGTCTTTTTCTAACCAACAGATATCTTTTTCAAAATTGATTTATTGGGGGTGGTAACACCCCCTTTTTTGTGTTTTCATCCCTTCTTAAGTAAGACACTTTATTGATTTTCAATTTTTTTTACGATGTAGAGCTTATAGACCAACATTTGTCATCTATCTACAAGATCCCCAAGCAAAGTTTGATTGCTGTAACTATGAATTTTTACGCGCTGCAAAGTACCTATTAATTGAGGTCCCCCTGGAAATAGAACATTTTTCCAGCATCGAGTCCTACCCTTTAGCAGTGTCTTATTCTTGAAGTTCTCATGCTCCACTAAAATTTCAACTTCCTGCCCAAGAAACTCCTGTCGCTGCTTAGCGCTAATCTCTTCTTGCATCTTTAATAATCTCTGAAGCCTCTCTTGCTTGACTTCCTCGGGAATGTCATCTTTCCAACGCATTGCCGGAGTACCTTTGCGGGGGCTATAGGTATACACAAAAGCTGTAGAGTATTCAATTTCCTTTAGCCGATCAAATGTCTGCTGAAACTCTTCTTCCGTTTCAGTTGGGAATCCTACAATAATGTCCGTTCCCAAAGTTACTCCTGGGACTATTTCACGTAGCAACGCCACTTTTTCCATATACTCTTCAACAGTATAAATGCGATGCATCTTTTTTAAAATCCTATTAGAGCCAGCCTGCAATGGGAAATGCACAAATTCACACATCGACTTAAGGTCTCTGATCGCTTCCATGAGCTCTCTGGTAATATCTACAGGATGGCTAGTCATAAAACGGATTCGCTCGATCCCTTCAATTTTATCCAGACGATAAAGCAGATCATGAAAGAGCGCTGCCCATTCTGGCTTATCCTTCCCATAACTATTAACATTCTGACCTAAAAGCGTAATTTCTCGATAACCATTGCCTGCAAGCTGGACACATTCTTCCACAATACTATCAGGATGCCTGGAAACCTCTGACCCACGAGTGTAGGGAACGACACAATAGGTACAAAATTTATCACATCCCCGTATAATCGAAACGTGAGCTTTAACTTTATCGTCACGCTTAGCAATCAGGTAATTAAGCTCATGCTCAAAATGATCATCTGTGCGAATCGCAGGCATCTGGGTTGCAATCACTTCATCCAAAATGGTGTTAAGGTCATGAATATTATTGGTGCCCAGGATAAAATCGACATTAGGAAGCTTTTCAAATAGAGAGCTCTTTTTTGCATTCGCCATACATCCCGTAATTCCGATAATCGCCTTATTTTGCGTTCGGCGACCAAGACGTCCAAGTTTTCCCATTACTTTCCTTTCGGCAAGATCTCGGATAGAACAGGTGTTAAAGATCAATAGATCAGCCGCGGATTCATCTTCTGTACGGGTCATCCCCCTTTGCTCAAGCTGTCCGATCATGATCTCTGAATCAAGCTCATTCATCTGACAACCATAAGTTTTGACGAAAAATGTCTCTGGTTGCTGCATATAGTATCCTAAAAATACGGTTATTAATGACTGTGGAATGTGTAGTATAGCAGTCTCACAAAGTTCTCTGCAATTTGAATTGCAAAACTAATTTTTGCCACTCCCCTTCCCCCTGAAACCCCTCATTTTCCGACAGGTAAAATAAATAATTACTGGCACGAAACGTTTTCGGGCATTGGGAATGAATGTAGAGAATGTCGACATTTGCGTAATGCATAACATTCCATGCATTTTTTCTTGGCAAATAAGAGATAACAAGCTATCATTTGCTTTTATGAATACAATCGACTTATAGGTAAGTTACATGTCTCAACAAAAAAATAAAACGTTCATGCTCAGAAAAGAGGATGCTAAGCCTTCATGGTTTATCTTAGATGCAACAGGAAAGACTCTTGGCCGCTTCGCTAGCGAAATCGCCAAGATCCTCCGCGGAAAGCATAAGCCAACGTTTACTTCGCATATTGATGGCGGCGATGGTGTCATTGTCACAAATGCTGAGAAAATTATTGTTTCAGGATCGAAAGAAGCTCAAAAACTCTATCGTCACTACAGTGGTGGAATGGGTGGTCTTCGTGAAATCCCTTACGCAACAATGAAAGCTAGAAAGCCAACATATATCATTGAGCGTGCTGTTCAAGGGATGATGCCCAAATCACGATTGGGTAAACAACAAGTTAAAAAACTGCGCGTCTACGCAGGAACTGAACATAATCAGACTGCCCAAAAACCTGTTCAGGCAAATATTTAAGCTAAAAGAATTGTAAGGTGATTATGCTAGAAGAGAAAGTTGCAACGGGACGGCGCAAAACAGCTGTCGCCTCTGTCCGCTTAAGAAACGGTACAGGCAAAATTGATATCAATGGTCGCACATTTGAGGAATATTTCCCAAATGAACTCCAACGAAGAACTGTGTTAGCTCCATTTGAAAAAATGGGTGGAAACGGCAAGCACAACCTAATTATTCGCGTCAATGGTGGTGGTGTTGAAGGGCAAGCAATTGCTGCACGCCTCGGCCTATCTCGTGCATTGTTACAAGAAGATGATAGTCTTCACCATGAATTTAAGAGCCAAGGCTTTCTTACTCGCGATTCACGCAAAAGAGAAAGAAAGAAATATGGCCATGCAGGTGCTCGTAAACGCTTCCAATTCTCGAAACGTTAATCGCCCTCTGTTCAGCCGCCAAAGGAATTCAACCCTTGGCGGTTTTTACAAGATACCCCCAAACAGCCTCAGCAGCACACTCCACATTTACATCATTAGCATCCACAACGCATAAACACACAACGCATAAACACACAACGCATAAACACGCAACGCATAAACACGCAACGCATAAACACACCCCTCAACGCTTCCACAGGCACGAACAAAGAACAGCAGACAGGATAAGCAGGATCGCAA
>JACCVN010000613.1 GCA_013698165.1 Parachlamydiaceae bacterium
GATCAGTTAGGATGCAATTCATGGATATACTTTCTAATCAAAAATGGCGCTGGCTCCTTTTTTTTCTTTTTCTTTGCTTTTCCATTGAAATTATTGGAGGGTGGCTTACTCAAACTTCTGTAAGCAGCTGGTATCCAACCTTAAAAAAGCCCTCGTGGAATCCTCCAAATTGGATTTTTGGCCCTGTATGGACACTGCTCTATGGCCTGATGGCATTTTCTGTATGGTTGATTTGGCTTAAGCAGCAAGAAGGGGATTTAAGGAAGAATTTTACTCCTGCCTATTTTCTTTTTGGGCTCCAGTTATTTCTCAATTGTCTTTGGTCCGGATTGTTTTTTTGGATGCAGAATCCTGCAATAGCTTTGATTGATATTCTATTATTGTGGATTGTGTTGCTGTTTACAATTCTGGAGTTTAAAAAACATTCTATTATGGCAGCCCTTTTGTTAGTTCCATATTTTTTGTGGATAACGTATGCCGTAAGCCTTAATTCTGCAATCTGGGTTCTCAATCAATGAAAATATTGCTTACAGGATCGAATGGTTATATTGGATCCCGCCTTTTACAATTATTGCTCGAGCAGGGGCATGATGTTGTTGCAATGGTGCGTCACAAATCGGAAGCTTTCCAACCAAGTTTAAAAAACCCACAATTAAAAGTGATTGCAGCTGATCTGCTTTATGCGAAGTCATTGCAAAAAATTCCTGAAGGCATTGATGCTGCTTATTACTTGGTGCATTCGATGGCTGGTGATAAAGGTGATTTTGTTGCAAAGGAACACCAAACAATCGCTAATTTCATCAGGCGTATGGAGGAGCTTAAGGTTAAGCAAGTCATTTATCTTGGAGGACTTTGCAGCGATCAGAATTTATCAGCTCATTTAGCTTCCAGATACCGCACAGAACAATCAATTCGTGAGTCGGGATTGCCCTTCACAATTGTGAGAGCTGGGATTATCATCGGAGCAGGTAGCGCATCTTTTGAGATTATAAGGGATTTAACAGAAAAACTGCCGTTAATGGTTGCTCCACGTTGGATTAATAACCTTTGCCAACCCATTGCAGTGCAAGATGTTCTTTATTATTTAGTGCATGTGCTAGGGAATTCCGATTGTCTGAACCAAAGTTTTGATGTCGGGGGTCCAGATGTTCTTAGCTATAAAGAGATGCTGCTAAAATATGCAGCAGAACGAGAACTTAAAAGAACTATTTTTGTTGTTCCGGTCTTAACACCGCGACTCTCGGCTTATTGGCTTTATTTTGTGACTTCAGTGAATTTTGGACTAGCGGCAGCTCTTGTGGATAGTGTCAAAAATGAAGCTGTTTGCAGCGACAAAAGGATTCTCAGTCTTTTGCCTCACGATTGCTTAAGCTATGCTGCAAGCATTAGAAAAGCTTTTGACCTAATCGAACAATCTCCCCTGATCCCTAGTTGGAAAGACAGTTTGGTTTCTCACGATCTTTCAGAAAAGCTGGCTGTCGCAGGAGATGTGCCTCATTTTGGCTGTCTTGTCGATAAGAGAATTGTGAGCTCAGATCTTCCATTTGAAAAAGTACGAGATAAGGTATGGGCAATTGGCGGGAAAAACGGATGGTATGCGATGGAATGGGCATGGGGATTACGCGGATTCTTAGATAAACTTTTCGGCGGAGTAGGGCTGCAGCGTGGACGTACGCATCCTACTATGCTTGAACAAGGCTCTACTTTAGATTTCTGGAGAGTTGTCATTGAAGATAAAGAAGCTGGACGATTGCTGCTCTATGCAGAAATGAAGCTGCCGGGCGAAGCATGGTTGGAATTTAAAATCACCCCTAATGGTTCAGGATGCACTTTAGAACAAACAGCGTCATTTAGGCCTAAGGGATTGTTTGGGCGGTTGTATTGGTATACATTAGCCCCCATCCATCATTTCGTTTTTGGAAGAATGGCAAAAGCTATCTGCACTGGTTCTTAGAACGCAGGCATCGCAGCGCTGGCAGGGGAGCTCATCAATAGAAGGGTCATAACAAGAAAATGTGAGATGCAAGGGGGCGTGCAGCCTTTTCCCATGTTTGAAAATTTCAGTTTTATCCATATGGATGAGTGGTGCAATAACTTTGATGCCATTACCCTTAATTCCTTGCACCGTTCCTAAGCTTGCTATACGCTGGAAAGCCTCAAGATACTCGGGACGACAATCGGGATAACAGTTGTAGTCCATTGCATTAAATCCAACATGTATTTCATCCGCATTAAGAATTTCAGCTTGTCCCAAAGCATAACTTAAGAAGAGAGTATTGCGCGCTGGCACATAAGTACTAGGAATTCCTAAAGAAGTAATTTCAGCTACAGAACGATCTTTAGGAACTACTGTAGAAGCAGTAGTTAATGAGGATTTTGTGAATGTTTGTGGATCGATTATAATAATTTTTTGTTCAATACCATAATTTTTAGCAATTAAGGCTGCAGACTTGAGCTCAACCTTATGGCGTTGTCCGTAATCAAAGCTGATTCCATAACAAACTAAGCCGCGTCCTAATGCCATTGCCAAAACAACTGTCGAATCGACGCCACCGCTTAATAAGATAATCGCTTTCAAGATTTAAACTCCTTGTGTCGTTGGCGTCCAGATATATTTGTGGACTTGAAGATTTAATCTAACTTGGAGCTTATCACGTAAAATCCATCCCACAAGAATTTGTGGATCCAAGACTCCATGTACAGGGGATAAAAGGATATGAGGAGTTTTTTTGAAAAGGTTATATTTCAAACAGATTTCTTTAGCATAAATATAATCTTCTTCATTTGTCAGAACAAATTTGATCTCATCTTTTTTGGTGATAATGTGCAAGTTTTCCCAATGGTTCTTATGGCTCATGCCACTGCCGGGACATTTAATGTCCAAAATGATAAGAACGCGCGAATCGACTTCGTGAATTGGGAGCGAGCCTCCAGTTTCTAAACTAATAACATAACCATGATGTAAAAGTTTATCAATTAACTGGTGGACGTAAGGTTGTAAGAGAGGTTCCCCCCCTGTTATGCAAACAAACTGGCAGCCATTATTTTCGGCTTCGAGAACCAAATGTTCTATTGATGCGGGTGTGCCTCTTCCAAATGAATAGGTGGTATCACACCAGCTGCAACGTAGATTGCAACTTGCCAGCCGAATGAAAGTTGTCGGTAGCCCAGTGAGGGAGGTCTCTCCCTGAACACTTGCGAATACTTCTGTAATGTAGAGTTGTAAATCAGTCATGGTGGTAAGAGAGTGGTGTATAATGATATTGTCGCAGATTATACAGCAACATAAAGATAAAATGAAATATATACTGCCCTTAGCTCAATCTGAGAATTTGGGCAACGCGAAAGCTCTCGGGGTTGAGCTCATTTAAAAGGCCCTGTAT